>CBDTVN010000001.1:0-71150 GCA_965364195.1 uncultured Sulfitobacter sp.
GACGCTACCCGCTGATGTGATGGACGGAGCGGTGGCACGTTGGATGCCCGATGCGATTGATGTGTTCGCCAGTCAAAAGGCTGTGACCATGACGCGGCTGGCCGATGCGTTGCGCAACATTGATTTTGCCGCCCCCACAATCGCCGATCTGGACAAGCTCAAGGCGCAGATGCTCACCCAGAAGCTCGAGTTGCGCAAAAGCTTTCCGACCAAAGATACCAAGACAGCCCTTGGCCCGATGCTCAGCGCGTTTGAGGATTTGGCAGAGCGTACGCTTGAAGCGCATGACCTGCAGATGCGTGCCCGCAATGTATCACGTACACGCGCGCTGCACCGCTTTGCTGAGAAATTTATCGACCGATATGAAGCGGAAAAACAGCGGCGTGGCTGGCTCGATTTCGACGATTTGATTTTACGTGCGCGTGCTTTGCTCAACGATCCGAAAGTTGCCGCGTGGGTGCTGTACCGCATTGACGGCGGCATTGATCATATTCTTGTCGACGAAGCGCAGGATACCTCACCGCGCCAATGGGACGTGATTGAAAAACTGGCGGATGAATTTGCTTCCGGTGCAGGTGCGCGTGATGAGGAGATGGACCGCACACTGTTTGTCGTAGGTGATAAAAAGCAGTCAATTTACTCGTTCCAGGGAGCTGACCCGCGTGAGTTTGATCTCAAACGCGCCTCGTTTGAGGAGAGCCTGCTAGCCGCCAATCTCAAGTTCCAGAACCAGAGCCTTGATTACTCCTTCCGTTCGTCCCCCGCCGTGCTGCGAGCAGTGGATCAGACGTTCAACACCCTGCCCGATCCGCGCATGGGAGAGGAAATGACGCATATCGCGTTCAAAGACGCCCTACCCGGCCGTGTGGATATCTGGCCTGTTGTTGAACCGGATAAAACCAAAGAAGAAGAGCCTCACTGGACCGATCCGGTGGACCGAAAAAGCGAACAACACCACACGGTCATTTTGGCGGATCAAATCGCCACGCAAATAAAATATCTCATCGACGGAGAGCATTACATCCCTGATGAGGCAAAGGACCGCAGCATGGTCCGCCGCCGCATTACTGCCGGTGATTTTCTGATTCTGGTACGGGGGCGCAAGACAGGGCTGTTCTCCGAGATTATTCGCGCCTGTAAGGTTGCGGGATTGCCGATTGCGGGCGCTGACCGGCTCAAGGTTGGTGCAGAACTTGCCGTTCGGGATATTGGCGCGCTTTTGTCTTTTCTTGCGACGCCTGACGATGCGCTCTCGTTGGCAACTGCGCTTCGCTCACCACTGTTTGGTTGGAGTGAACAGGAGCTGTTTACGCTCGCCCATCACCGACCACTCAAGCAGGACCTGTGGCAAAGTCTCCGCAGTCAGAAAGAGGCTTATCCCGAAACGCTCGCCGTTTTGCGTGATCTTCGGGGCCAAGTTGATTTTCTGCGCCCTTATGATCTGATCGAGCGTATTCTCACCCGCCATGAAGGACGTCGCAATCTGGTCGCACGCATGGGGATGGAGGCCGAAGACGGCATTGACGCGCTGCTGGGCCAAGCCCTTGCTTATGAGCGGACAGAAGTTCCGAGCCTCACAGGGTTCTTGGAATGGATGCAAGCCGACGATCTAGAGATTAAACGCCAAATCGACAGCGCCTCTGACCAGATCCGCGTGATGACGGTGCACGGGGCCAAGGGTTTAGAAGCGCCGATTGTGATCCTGCCCGATACCGGGCTGAAAAAGAACGATGTGAAGAGTGAGATTATCACCCTCAAAGACGCTCCTATCTGGAAACCCAACGCAGCGGAAATGACGCAGAGCATTGCTGCGCAGATTGATGTGCTGAAAGAGGCGCAAATGCAGGAAGGTCTGCGGCTGCTCTACGTGGCCATGACCCGCGCAGAAAAATGGCTGATTGTCGCCGCTGCGGGTGATCTGGGCAAAGAGGGCAGCTGGTACCAGATGGCGGAGGATGCACTGCACCATCTGAATGCGGTGCCGTTCAAGGATGGACCCGCGCATGGCTTGCGTCATGAAGAAGCAGGCTGGGATGCACTTCCAACAGTTTCCGTACCTCCAAAAACCGTCAGTAAGCCTTTATTAGAGCCTGTTTTCAAAACCATGCCTCCAGCCGCGCCAGTTCGGCCAGAGGTCGTCTCCCCTTCAGAGTTAGGCGGTGCAAAGGCCCTGCCCGGAGAGGCGGGCATGAATGAAGATGCCGCAAAGTCTTATGGTACGCTGGCGCATATGTTGCTGGAACATCTCGCGCAGATTGATCGATCAAACCGCACCAGTGCAGCGGAGCAGCTGTTACGCACGACCGATGCCGATATTGCAAAAATGGCCCTAGCTGAGGCGCTGGGGGTTCTCGATTCCTCAAAACTCGCCCCGATCTTTGCGCCAAGCACCTTGGCCGAGGTCGCGGTCAGTGCTGATCTGGGCACAACCCGCCTCTACGGGATTATCGACAGGCTAATCGTTAAGCAGGACCACGTACTGGCCGTTGACTTCAAAACCAACCGTACTGTGCCCGATACACCCGATGCGTGTCCCGAGGGGCTGCTGCGCCAAATGGGCGCTTATGCGCACGCTTTGTCGCTGATTTATCCCAATCACCAGATCGAGACCGCGATACTATGGACCCACACCAGTACCCTTATGACATTACCCCACGATACCGTGACTGCTGCGTTGCAGCGCACTGGTCACCTTGACGCAGGCACCGTGTCTTCTTAGGTATCACTCATACCCGAACCCATGGAGAGCTTTATGGCCACCGTTGCAGTAACAGACGACACATTCGACGCCGAAGTGAAAAACTCAGACATCCCCGTAGTTGTGGATTTCTGGGCGGAATGGTGCGGCCCGTGCAAACAGATCGGCCCATCCCTTGAGGAACTGTCCGCCGAGATGGACGGACAAGTCAAAATCGTCAAAGTCGACGTAGACAGCAACCCGAACGCCGCCGCCCAAATGGGTGTGCGCGGTATTCCCGCGTTGTTCATCTTCAAAGACGGCGAAGTTGTTTCCAACATGGCCGGTGCGCGCCCCAAGGCAGCATTGAAAAGCTGGATCGAAGAAGCGATCTAACTCAACTGCCAAATTGATCGACAGTGTGCGCGTCAGGTGAAAGCCTGGCGCGCAATTTCTTTGAGACGCTCCAACCTCAACATGCTTTTTAGCGTTGTCTTATCCTGCATCCTGTTCCAATCAGTCAGAACCTGAACCTTGCTAAGAAAAATGACGGTTGGATCATCGGGTCCGACCAGATCGTACCCAGAGAAAAACGCATCCCACGCGCGCTGCGGCACGGCGAACCCTTTTGAGAGGTCGTCAATATCTCCGACCATCTGCGTGTAACTTTGCAAGAACCGCGCGATATCGTAGGCGACGGGCGCATTGTCCGCCCCCAGAAAATCAAAAGCTGCTGTCGCGCGGTCGGATATAAGGATGTTGTGCGCGTTCAAGTCGCCGTGTTTTGCCGCAATCGTACCGATATGGCCTTCTGCATCACTCGCGAATTCACCAATACGATCGGCGAAGGCGACAAACTGGCTTTGGCCGCTGATACGCCGTTCCCCTGCCCGCATCTGACCGGCCAGTTTGTGCATGTGCCGCACCATAAAACGCGGCTGAAATGGGCGCTTTTGCTGAACGGTGCCTCCGTGAAACGCAGCCAGCCAAGACCCTGCTTTGCGCAGAAGAGTCGCGTGGTCAGTCTGGTATCGGCATAGCTCCAGAAATGTGTCACCAGCGATGTATTGCATCAGGTAGGCCTGCGCACTGCGGTCCTCAGCCAGTATCTCGGGAACGGTGTTGATTTCCGACCATTGCAACGCCGCCTGCGCACCATGATGGGCATCGAGTATCCGCGCGAAGGCATCCGTATCAACCGGACGTTGGGCAAATTTCAGAACCACAGACGGCGCACCAGATTTGTCGTAACGCTGTACGATGTGCAGCCTGTTTCGGTCATCCTTAATCCACTCGGCACAGCACCTGTAGTCCTTCACCACCAGATCAGCCTGCGCGCCAAGATCGCAAAACAGCCGATGCGCCTCCGTTTTCAGGCTCTTTATCTGAGGCAATTGATATCCTTTCTGGTAATGGCCTTGCTAAACACCAGCAGGGTTTTCATATAGGATTCAACTATGGAGGCTTTATGGCAACGCAAGAATTTCCCGGCTGGCACGGTACAACGATCATTGGTGTAAAGAAAGATGGCGAGGTTGTGATCGCAGGCGACGGGCAGGTCAGCCTTGGTCAGACCGTGATCAAAGGCACCGCGCGCAAGGTGCGCAGGCTCTCACCCGGCGGATATGATGTTGTGGTAGGCTTTGCCGGCTCAACAGCTGATGCATTCACGCTGCTGGAAAGGTTGGAGACTAAGCTCGAAGCTACGCCTGGTCAGTTACAGCGCGCGAGTGTTGATTTGGCAAAGGACTGGCGCACGGACAAATACCTGCAAAAGCTGGAAGCAATGTTGATTGTGACCGACGGGACCGAGCTCCTGATCATCACCGGAGCGGGTGATGTGCTGGAGCCCGAGCATGACATTGCGGCGATTGGCTCCGGCGGTAACTTTGCCCTCGCCGCCGCCCGTGGCCTGATCGACAGTGACCGTGATGCTGAAGCTGTGGCCCGTGATGCCATGAAGATCGCCTCCGAAATTTGCGTTTATACCAACGGCAATCTGACCGTGGAGAAAATCAAAGCATGACCGACCTGACCCCCCGCGAGATCGTATCCGAGCTGGACCGCTTTATCATCGGCCAGAATGACGCCAAGCGTGCCGTGGCCGTAGCCCTGCGCAACCGTTGGCGGTGTCGCAACCTGCCCGATGATATCCGCGCCGAAGTGTATCCCAAGAATATTCTGATGATCGGACCCACAGGCGTAGGCAAGACCGAGATCAGCCGCCGTCTGGCCAAGCTTGCGCGCGCGCCCTTCCTCAAGGTTGAAGCGACGAAGTTTACCGAAGTCGGCTATGTCGGCCGAGATGTGGAACAGATCATTCGCGACCTGCTGGATGCCGCGATAGCGATGACGCGAGAGCATATGCGTGAGGACGTAAAGACAAAAGCACAGAACGCTGCCGAAGAGCGTGTGATTGATGCCATCGCAGGGCCGGACGCACGCGAAGGCACGCGCACTATGTTCCGCAAGAAGCTACATGATGGGCAGCTTGATGAGACGATGATCGAGCTTGAGGTTGCGGATACGTCCAATCCGTTCTCGGCGATGGAGATACCCGGCCAGCCGCAAGGTGGTGGCATGATGAACATCGGCGATTTGTTTGGCAAAGCCATGGGCGGACGCACGACGAAAAAGCGTCTTACCGTGCGCGACAGCTATGAAATCTTGATTGGCGAAGAGGCCGACAAGCTGTTGGATGATGAAACTGTCACACGCGCCGCGATTGAAGCCGTCGAGCAGAATGGGATCGTATTCCTTGACGAGATTGATAAGGTCTGCACCCGCGCCGATGCCCGTGGGGGTGATGTATCGCGTGAGGGCGTGCAGCGTGATTTGCTGCCCCTGATCGAGGGAACCACGGTGAGCACCAAACATGGTCCGGTGAAAACCGACCATGTATTGTTCATCGCATCGGGTGCGTTTCATATCGCTAAACCGTCAGATTTGCTGCCCGAATTGCAGGGCCGCCTACCGATCCGTGTCGAACTGCGCGCACTGACGGAAGAGGATTTTGTGCGCATCCTGACCGAAACCGACAATGCACTAACGCTGCAATATACCGCACTGATGGGAACCGAAGAGGTCGAAGTGAGCTTTACCGCTGAGGGGATCGCCGCGCTGGCCAAGATTGCGGCAGATGTGAACCAATCGGTTGAGAATATCGGTGCGCGGCGCCTCTACACCGTGATGGAGCGGGTGTTTGAGGAGTTAAGCTTTACCGCACCAGACCGCGCAGGGGAGAAGATTGTGGTCGATGCCGCCTTTGTGGATGCCAATCTGGGCGAGCTGGTGAAATCCACCGATCTGAGCCGCTACGTGCTTTAACCCCTTCCCATTCTCATGCGTCCACGTAATCAAGGGCGCATGAGCTATTTCCGCTTCCTCATCGATAACCGGCTGTTCCTGCTTGCGGGATTTCTGCTGACGTTAACCTCATCCTTTGGGCAGACCTATTTCATCTCGCTTTTTGCGGGTGAGATTAAAGGCTCATTTGGCCTCAGCGATGGCGGTTGGGGCGGCGTCTATACCATTGGCACCACGCTGTCCGCGATCACAATGATCTGGGCGGGCGCGCTGACGGACCGTTTCCGTGTGCGGCAATTATCTCTCGGAGTGATGGTGCTACTGGCGCTCGCTTGCGTGGCGATGTCGCTGGTGCCGAACGGGTTCCTGCTCGTTTTTGTGATCTATGCGCTGCGCCTGATGGGGCAAGGAATGCTTTCGCAACTGGGTGCCGTGGCCATGTCGCGCTGGTTTATTGCAACACGCGGGCGCGCACTTTCGATTTCTTCTATGGGATTCGCTGTGGGGCAGGCGATGCTGCCCGTTGTTTTTGTAGCACTGCTGGCGACTGTGGATTGGCGCAATTTGTGGCTGGTGGCCGCGCTTTGTATTGTGGTGCTGATCCCTGTGATGCAGATTCTCTTGCGGCAGGAACGTACGCCGCAATCCATGGCGGACGATTCACAAAGCCTCGGGATGGGCGGACGGCACTGGACACGGAATGAGATGCTGCGCCATCCGTTGTTCTATATCCTGATCCCTCTGGTGCTTGGGCCTTCCGCATGGGGAACGGCGCTGTTCTTCCAACAGGTGCATCTAACGGAGGTAAAGGGCTGGAGCCTTGTCTCCTTTGTCGCACTTATGCCGATCTATACGGTCGCGAGCATTTCGTTCACCTTCATCACAGGCTGGGCCGTTGACCGTATTGGTGTGAAGTGGATTGTACCATTTCAGATGGTGCCATTTGGCATATCGTTTCTGGTTTTGGCGTACGCAGATACGATCTTCATGGCCGGAGTAGGCCTTGTGATTTTTGGCGTAGGGCAGGGCACACAAGGCACGGCAACCTCTGCGTTTTGGGCCGTGTTTTATGGCACAAAAAACCTCGGTGCGATCAAAGCGGCGGCGGCGGCGTTGATGGTGTTTGGCTCAGCCATCGGGCCGGGGATAACGGGCGCTTTCATCGACTTCGGTGTGGATTTCCCTGACCAGATGATCCCGATTGCGGTGTTCTATTTCTGTGGGGCGCTGTTCGCCGGTTTGGGCATCCTACGCTACCAGCGAGACCTACCTGTGACGGCGTAGATAGACGTAATACGCACCACCACCCCCGTGGCTGACATGTGCCTGCGCAATTTGCAGAACGACTGATTTCATCGGCTGCATGGTAAGCCATTGTGGTACCTGATGACGCAACACGCCATGGCGTACGGGGATCGGGCCACCCTCATCGCGTTGCTTCCCTTTGCCTGTCACAACCAAAATTAACCGCTTTCCCTGCGCGTGGGCGTTCATGACAAAACCCGTCAGCAAAGGATGCGCACGGTCAAGCGTCATACCGTGCAGATCGATCTTTCCTTCTGGCCGCATCTTTCCGCGTTTGAGCTTTCCGAAAGACTTGTTGTCCATTTGCACGGGAGCCTGCCGAATATGATCATGAATAGCAGGAGCGAGATTGTGCGTTGGACCGCGTGAGGGGCCGACAGGTTTACCAAGGATGACCGATTTTGCTTTGCGCAAGTTGCGGGGTGCGGGTGCGGGCAGGCTCACATCAGGGTCGAACCGCTCCACTTCAAGGTTGCTGCGCTCCATCCTCTCAGTGTTGGCACGTACACGATCCCACAGTTCCCGATCCTCAGCGGTTAGGCGACGCCGTTTCAAATGGCGCTTTCAGGGAGCAGAGCATAAGCACGCTGGATCGGCATCAACACAATCAAGCGACCCGGATCACGCAGTGTGCCCGCCTGACGCCCTGCCTCATCACCTGTGCCAAAAAATACATCGGCGCGCTGGGCGCCTTTGATCGCTGACCCAGTATCTTGGGCAATCATCAAGCGGCGCAACGGAGATTTACCATCCTTCTCGATCCACACGGGGGAGCCTAAGCGCACAAAAGATGGGTCAATCGCCACCGTTCGCATGGTGGTGATAGAACGGTTCATCGCGCCAAGCGGTCCTTTATCGCTGGGGACACCACTTACCTCACGAAAGAAGACATATGAGGGGTTATGATAAAGGAGCTCCTGCCCCTCGACGGGATTTCGCCGAACCCAGTTCTTGATCACTTGCGCGCTCACTTGATGCGCTTGGTAGACGCCGCGACGGACCAATTCCTGACCGATCGAGCGGTAGTTATGACCATTGGAGCCGCGATAGCCCACGCGCACATAACTTCCGTTCGGCAGGCGGATACGACCTGATCCCTGGATTTGAAGAAAGAAAAGCTCCACCGGATCATCAACATAGGCAATCGCCAGACCCTGCCCCTCCATCACGCCGCTCTCAAGGATATCACGGCGGGTCAGCCATGGACGGTTCTCCCGTGCTTCGGCGGGCATTTTATAGACGGGAAAGCGGTAGCGGGCCGTTCGGGTGAGTGAGCCCTCGAGTTCGGGCTCGAAATATCCGGTAAACAGCGCCTCTTTTCCATCGTCCATAAGGACAGGGCGGAACAGAAGTTCAAAGAAATCGCGCGGATTGGGACGCGATTGTGCATAAGCACAGATCGCATTCCAATCAGGGTCTTTCATATCCTTACAGGTATTCAGAAACGTCTCGAAAGCGGCGGCATGATCGTCCTCCGCCCAACCTTCCAGTTGGTCAAACGACAACACATCGTATTTCACCTCAGACGCCAAAGGCCCCGCCAACAGCGAGGCCCCGATCACGGCACTGATGCGAAGCGCGCATGTTACCCGTCTGTAGAAACCAAGAACCAATTCGGATCATCCGAGCCCATGTGGCGGGCAAATACCCACGTGTCTTTTTGCTTTTTAGCATCAGTGATGCTGCCTTCGACAATCTCGCCTTCCGCGTTACGGACAGCCTGCGTCAATTCCGCCACAAATTTCAGCGTCATCTCCGCCTCTTTTGTGTCGGGGTCGAGAGTGACATTCTCAACGTTCATCTCACGCACACCGATGAAGTTGGCCTCGATCGTCAGCCCCTGATCTTCGCGCGCGGCAACACCGTCGACAAAGCTCTCGTAAATATCCTCGGACAGGAACGACTTGATATCATCAAGTTCGCCCCGCTCGTACCCCATGATAATCATCTCATAGGCACCACGTGCGCCCGCGATAAAATCCGTCACGTTGAAGGAGGGCTCGATACGCTTCATCTCGGCCAAGGCCCGGGCCTGCGCCGTTCCTTCGTCAAAATGATCAGTAATATCGAGATCAGGACCACCTTCGATTACTTCAAAGGCAGGACCACTGCGTTTTTCCTGTGGGGTGGGAAGAGGTGGCTTCTCAAAGCCCTCTCGCGTGCCAAGCACGTTCTTAAGCCGCAGGATGAGAAAAACCGCGATTGCGGCAAGCACCAGAAGCTGGATAAGCGGCGAATTCATATGGACCTCTTAGGGACTAGGCGTGGAAACAATGCTCTGAGCACCTTATGTAGGTGCGAAGGGGCCCCAAGTCCACTCTAGCCCCGATGAAAGGAAGCAATAACATGTGGCTTTTAGTCGTATTCATCGCCGTTCCGATGATTGAGATCGCGCTATTCATTCAAGTTGGCGGCTTTATCGGCCTCTGGCCCACTCTGTTGATCGTCATTTTGACAGCCCTTGCGGGGACATATCTGGTACGTAGTCAGGGGCGATTGGCGCTGAGCCAGCTTCAAAGCTCGTTCAGTGACCTACGCGACCCGACAGAGCCGCTGGTGCATGGCGCGATGATCCTGTTTTCAGGCGCGCTTTTGCTCACGCCGGGGTTTTTCACCGATGCGGTTGGATTTGCGCTACTGATCCCCGCGTTTCGCACAGCCGTATTCAAGGCGATCCGCGCCCGAATCAACATCCAGAGTTTTGGAACGCCCGGCGCTGGGCGGCAACATCCGCAACATACGCCTCATGGCAGCAATGATGTGATTGACGGCGAATTTACGGAATTGCCGGATGATGACGCGCCAAAAGGAAATTCTGGCTGGACCAAAAACTGAGTACCAAAACTAAGCGATTGAGCGATTTGACCTGACCTGATAAGTCAGCCGGAGTAATTTAACCTCCAAAGAGGAGCGCCTGATATGGCCGAGGCCGAAGCAACACCACCAGCAGCCCCAAAACTACGTGTCTTGGGCCAATTTATCCGTGATCTTTCGTTTGAAAACATCATGGCCCAAAAAGGTGCACCGAGCGATGTGCAACCCGATGTACAGGTTCAGGTGAACCTTGATGCGAAAAAGCGCACCGCCGACAATCAGTTTGAAACTGCAATCAAACTGAACGTGACATCGAAAGCCAAGGGCGCTGATACAACGCTATTCGCGCTGGAAATCGACTATGTCGGCATTTTTGACATTCAGGACGTGGCCGAAGACCAGCTGCATCCGTTCCTGCTCATCGAGTGCCCGCGCATGATCTTCCCGTTCCTGCGCCGCATCGTGAGCGATATCACGCGCGACGGTGGCTTCCCGCCGCTGAACCTTGAGAACATCGATTTTGTTGCATTGTACCGTGGCGAGATCGAACGCCGTCAAGCAGAAGTCGTAGCATCCGCTGACGCGTAAAACTGTCTAGCTTTTTAGCCAGACAGCATCGCCGCCCAATGTGCCGACAAACTCGGCGTGGGCGGCGTTTTCTTTTTCAGTGAGGCGTGTCGGCAGCGGTGTTGGCCGTGGGCGTGGCATCCATTCAGTGCTGGCCTCGCCTGCTTTCGGCTCTGCACGGGTGGAGAGGCCGAAGTCAGGCTGTTTGCCACCAATAAGCTCCAAATAAACCTCAGCCAGAATTTCACTGTCAAGCAGAGCGCCGTGAAGTGTGCGCGCACCATTATCAATACCAAAGCGGCGGCACAGTGCGTCGAGGGATGAGGGCGAGCCGGGGAATTTCTTGCGCGCTATCGCGAGGGTATCCACCGCTTGCTCCCATGGGAGCTGGCGCAGGCCCATTTTGCCCAGCTCGAAATTCAGAAATTTCATATCAAAAGAAGCGTTGTGAATGATCATCTTGCTGTCGCCAACAAAGTCCAGAAATGCCTGCCCCACTGCCGCAAATTTTGGCTTACCGCGCAGGAAATCATCGCCAAGGCCATGCACTTCAAACGCCTCTTGCGGCATGCCACGTTCAGGGTTGATGTATTCGTGAAAGGTTTGGCCTGTAGCGACATGACCCATCAGCTCAACCGCGCCAATCTCGACGATCCGGTCGCCTGTTTTGGGGTCAAAACCTGTGGTTTCGGTATCGAGGACGATCTCACGCATGATGCTGGCTCCGAATGGTTGCAACGATGTATTGCACCTGTGCGCGGGCGTGTTCAAGCGTTTCGGTCTCGATCACATAGGTAGCGCGGGCGCACTTATCTGCGGCAGGGAGTTGCTTGGCTTTGATACCAAGGAACTGGTCGCGGGTCATCGTGCCACGCTCCATCACACGGGCTTCTTGTGTGGCGTCATCCGTGAAGACACAAGCGGTGGCATCCACGCGGGCATCGCCGCCTGTCTCAAACAGCAGCGGAATATCGAGCACAACAATATCCGCATCCGTCCGGGCAAGGAAATCTGCGCGATCTTGACCCACAAGCGGGTGCACGATGGCCTCAATCTGCTTTAGCGCGGACGGATCAAGTCCAATGATCTCTTTGAGAGCAGGGCGTGAAACGGCACCATTAATCACGGCATCGGGAAATACTTGAGCGAAGGCCGCTACAGCTGCGCCGCCTTCGCTATAGAGACGGTGTACCGCAGCATCGGCATCCCAAAGCGCACACCCTTCATCCACGAACATCTGCGCCGTGGTTGATTTTCCCATGCCGATGGAGCCGGTCAGCCCGAGCAGAAACATTAACGCAGCGCCGCCGCACGGGTCGCGCGGTCCACGTCTGGGCGGCGGCCGAACCAACGCTCGAACGCTGGAACCGCCTGATGTAGTAACATGCCCAGACCATCAACTGTGACACAGCCAGATTCCTCTGCGGCGGCAAGCATGTTCGTCTTGAGCGGGGCATAGACCAGGTCAGTAACAATCGTTGATGCGCGCAATCCATCCAGCGGCACGCGCAACTCGGACTTCCCGATCATGCCCAACGATGTGGTATTCACCAAGAGGGCCGCATCATCAATCATGTTGCCGGCCTGAACCCATTCATAAACGCGAATCCGGCTGCCAAAATCCTGTTTAATCTTATCCGCGCGCACGCGGGTGCGGTTTGACAGTCTGATCTCTGGCACGCCCGCTTCGATCAGGGATGAGATGACAGCTCGCGCAGCGCCTCCAGCACCCAGAACAGCAGCGGGGCCAGAGCGTGGATCCCACTGTGGGGCACCTGATTTCAGGTTCTCGATGAAGCCATAACCATCTGTATTATCAGCATGAATTTTACCATCTTTACGGAAGATCAGCGTATTGGCCGCCCCGATCAAGGTCGCGCGATCTGTTACTAGATCAGCAATGTCCATCACCTTCTCTTTGTGCGGAATCGTAATGTTCACACCAACAAATCCCATCCGGGGCAGGGTGTGCAGAACGTTCTCCAAGTTCTCGGCGCTGACATCCATCGGAATATAATGCCCCGCGATGCCATATGTTTTGAGCCAATGGCGATGCAGTTGGGGCGATTTTGAATGGGCGATGGGGGAGCCGATCACGCCAGCCAAAGGGATGCGAGGCAGTTCGGTCATTGTGCAATATCTCCACGAAGGGTCAGGTAGTTCAGAATTTCCAGCAAAGGCATGCCAAGCACATTAAAGTAATCGCCCTCAATACGCGAGAAAAGCCGCACGCCTTCTTCTTCCAGCTTATATGCGCCGACAGCGTGGCGAATGCTGTCCCAGTTTCGCGCGACATAGTCTTTGAGATAGGCATCACTCGCATCACGCATCCGAAGGCGCACTACACCAATATGCCGCCAAAGGGGTTTGCCGTTCTCATAGATTACCGCAGCAGACAAAAGCGTATGTCGATCCCCGCGCATCAGCTTGAGTTGGGTCAGCGCATCTTCAGGCGTTTCAGGTTTGCTAAGGAGCGTACTATTATGCTCAAGCACCTGATCACAGCCGATCACCAAAGCGTTCGGGTTTTTGTCGCTGACTTTTGATGCTTTCATTTCCGCCAATGCATCGGCAATATCACGGGGTGGAGCACCCTCGGCGATAAGTGAGGCTTTGATCATATCCTCATCCACCCGCGCCTTTTGGACTTCGTGAGGAACGGCCGCTTGGCTCAGCATTTGGGTACGGATACTGGAACCGGAAGCTAGGATGATGTGGACACTCATGTGGATAACTCGTGCATAATGCTAAGATGTTCTCATCAACAACTTGTCGACAATTACGGGTTAGGGTTCAAGAGGGGGATAAGGGGCCATCTCCACTGCCTTAACCGCAGATTCGTCCACGGTGGATAAGGATAATTTTACCATTTGATAACTTTAGTTAATGTAATCTACTGCACAGAGTTACCCACAGAGGTAGAGCAAGATATATTACTTTAAGTTATTGATAATTAATGAATAAATATATAATTATGATCTTGCTAACACGCGCGCTTCTCTGCCTGAAACTACGGCTGGAAATTGGGGATAACCATTTAATCCACAGGAAATCCGCTCCCTACTTAAATCAACAATCTTTCTTTCTATCTTTATTATTATAAAGAGAGGGTCAGAGACGGAGAGAGTGACATGAGTGATATCCTGAGTTTGGCTTACCCTTGGATCAAGGGGCTTCATATCATGTCAGTGATCTCATGGATGGCAGCGCTCTTTTATCTTCCTCGTTTGATGGTTCACCATACGGAGCGGGCGGGACTGAGTGGGGAGACCCACGAGATTTTTGCCATGATGGAATACAAGCTGGCAAAAGTGATCATGCAACCTGCGATGATGGCGACCTGGTTGTTTGGTCTATTGCTTGTTGCGACGCCAGGAATTGTGTTCTGGGGCGATGTCTGGCCATGGCTCAAAGGGGCGAGCGTCATCGCTATGACTGTGTTTCACATCTGGTTGATGCGCAGGATGCGTGGGTTTCAAGTTGGCGAGAATAGCACAACTGGCAGACAGTACCGGATGATGAACGAAGTGCCGACATTGCTGATGATCCTTATTGTGTTCTCGGTGACGGTTAAGTTCTGATTTAGGCCTTTATTGACAGACGAAGGCCAGCGGCGTATTGGGAACGCACCGCCTCGTCCGAGGCTGGATCAACCCTATTATTTTTACTGACCGGCTCATGATCGCTTTTGCGCGAGCCAAGGATATTTTCATGACACTTGAGACCCTTAAACTTGCTGATCTAAAGGCAAAATCTCCAAAAAGCCTGCTGTCCATGGCGGAAGAGCTAGAGATCGAAAATGCCTCTACGATGCGTAAGGGCGAGATGATGTTCCAGATTCTGCGCGAACGTGCGGATGAAGGCTGGGAAATCTATGGTGATGGTGTTTTGGAAGTCTTGCAGGATGGTTTTGGCTTCTTGCGCTCACCCGAGGCAAATTATTTGCCCGGTCCGGATGACATTTATGTGTCGCCCGAGATGATCCGCCAGCATTCCCTGCGCACTGGAGATACCATTGACGGTCTGATTAAAGCCCCTGACGACACCGAGCGGTACTTCGCCCTGACCGAGGTGACGCAGATCAACTTTGAAGCCCCTGAGAAGGCGCGTCACAAGGTTGCGTTCGAGAACCTGACGCCGCTTTATCCGGACGAGCGTCTGACGATGGAAGTTGATGATCCGACCGTCAAAGACCGCTCCGCGCGGATCATTGATCTGGTGGCACCAATCGGGAAGGGCCAACGTTCGCTTATCGTGGCACCTCCGCGCACGGGTAAAACAGTTCTGTTGCAGAACATCGCCAACTCGATCGAGAAGAATCACCCTGAATGCTATCTCATTGTACTGTTGATCGATGAACGGCCTGAGGAAGTTACGGACATGCAGCGTTCTGTGAAGGGTGAGGTTGTCTCTTCCACCTTTGACGAACCTGCCACGCGCCACGTTGCTGTGTCCGAGATGGTCATCGAGAAGGCAAAGCGTCTGGTCGAGCATAAGCGCGATGTCGTGATCCTGCTCGATTCTGTGACTCGCCTGGGCCGCGCGTTTAACACGGTTGTCCCGTCTTCTGGTAAGGTTCTCACCGGTGGTGTCGATGCTAATGCTCTGCAACGCCCCAAGCGTTTCTTTGGTGCAGCACGGAACATCGAAGAGGGCGGCTCCCTTACAATCATCGCGACAGCATTGATTGATACGGGAAGCCGGATGGATGAAGTCATCTTTGAAGAATTCAAAGGAACGGGTAACTCCGAAATCGTGCTGGATCGTAAGATTGCCGACAAGCGCGTGTACCCTGCCATCGACATCCTCAAATCCGGCACGCGGAAAGAAGAGCTGCTGGTCGACAAGATTGATTTGCAGAAAACATTTGTTTTGCGTCGTATTCTCAATCCGATGGGGACAACTGACGGTATCGAATTCCTGATATCAAAGTTGAAGCAAACCAAGACGAATTCTGACTTCTTTGATTCGATGAATACCTAAAACGTCACATAAATTCAAAGGCTTAGGTCGATGGATACTATTTTTGCCCAAGCAACTGCCATGGGCCGCGCGGGGGTGTCCGTTGTGCGGGTTTCTGGGCCTATGGCGCATCAGATTTGCACGCAGCTGGTAGGCTCTTTGCCGGAACCGCGATCAACAGCATTGCGTATGGTGAAAGATCGTGACGGGGGATTTATTGATCAAGCTTTGATCTTGCCATTTGTCGGGCCAGAGAGCTTTACGGGTGAAGATACTGTTGAGCTCCATCTCCATGGCAGTATTGCAATCATGCGCCGCGTTTTGGAAGAATTAGGGCGGTTTGACGGTGCCCGTTTGGCAAACCCGGGTGAATTTACCCGCCGTGCCCTGGAGAATGGCCGACTTGATTTGGTTCAAGTAGAGGGTTTGGCTGATCTCATTGAGGCGGAAACAGAAGCTCAGCGAAAACAGGCGCTTCGCGTTCTATCGGGCGCATTAGGATCCAAGGTGGAAAGCTGGCGCAAATCTCTGATCCGCGCAGCAGCGCTTTTGGAAGCAACGATTGATTTTGCCGATGAAGATGTTCCGGTTGATGTAACTGACGAAGTTCGAGAACTTTTGCGAGATGTAGAGGGCCAGCTTCTAGTTGAAATAGACGGAACAAAAGCGGCGGAGCGTATTCGGGCAGGATTTGAAGTTGCAATCGTTGGGGCGCCAAATGTTGGTAAGTCCACGCTGTTAAATCGATTGGCAGGACGGGAGGCAGCTATTACCTCCAGCATTGCGGGCACGACCAGAGATGTTATCGAAGTTCGAATGGACTTGGGAGGACTTCCCGTCACTCTGCTTGACACAGCGGGGATACGGGACAGTACTGACGAAATTGAGACCTTAGGCGTGGCGCTCGCTTTACGTCGTGCTGCAGATGCTGATCTGCGGGTATTTCTGTTGAATCAGGGAGACAACCCTCCATTGAGCCCAGTTACAGATGATATCGTATTGTGGGCGAAAGCCGACTTAACAGATGCGGAGTATCCGTCTATTTCAGGTAAGTCCGGATCTGGGATCGAAACGTTGCTATCACATATTGAAACTGCTCTGTCCAAGCTTGCATCTGGTGCAGGTTTGGCGACACACGCACGACATGCGGTAGCTATGGATATCTCAAGGAAGGGCATTTTGAGTGCGCAAACTCTTCTTGAATCTGGTCCAGATCACTATGATATCGTCGCGGCAGAGTTGAGAATTGGAATACACGCCCTCGAAGTTCTTGTTGGTCGCATTGATGCAGAAAACCTGCTAGATGAAATATTCGCTAGTTTTTGTCTTGGAAAATGAGGATTGTTTCACGTGAAACATTTTGATGTCATTGTTATTGGCGGTGGTCATGCCGGTACAGATGCTGCCCATGCAGCGGCGCGGATGGGTGCGAACACCGCTTTGCTCACGATGTCGCGTGAAACTATAGGTGTCATGTCGTGTAATCCCGCGATCGGCGGGCTTGGAAAAGGTCATCTAGTCCGGGAGATTGATGCACTTGACGGTTTAATGGGCCGCGTTGCTGATGCAGCAGGAATTCAGTTTCGCTTGCTAAACCGTCGTAAAGGACCAGCTGTCCAAGGCCCACGCACCCAAGCAGATAGAAATATCTATCGTACAAAAATGCTCTCCGAGATTGAGGCACACCCTTTGATCACAATAATCGAAGGTGAAGCAGTAGACTTTATCATGAACAGCGGCAGAGTTGGGGGAATTGTGACTGCTGAGGGAAGCTCAATTTTGTCTGGCGCAGTTATCCTGACCACTGGTACATTCCTACGTGGTGTAATTCATATTGGAGATGTGCAAAAGGCAGGCGGTCGAATGGGTGATAATCCATCGCAAAAGCTTGCTGAGCGAATTGATGGTCTTGGACTAGATCTAGGGCGTCTAAAAACCGGTACCCCGCCAAGGCTTGACGGAAGAACAATAAACTGGGAGGGGCTTGAGCTGCAACCTGCTGATGATGTCCCTTCCTTGTTCTCCTTTATGTCGAAGGCAGCTGGGTCCCGGCAAATATCATGTGGCATTACACATACAAATGAGAAAACGCATGATATAATTCGCAATAACCTCGAACGGTCTGCCATGTATGGCGGACACATTGACGGTGTAGGCCCACGCTATTGCCCGTCGATCGAAGATAAGGTCGTTCGGTTTGCGGATAAGGCATCACACCAGATATTTCTTGAGCCAGAGGGGCTGGATGATCCGACAATTTACCCGAATGGTATTTCCACATCTCTTCCAGTCACTGTTCAGGAAGATTACGTCAGGTCGATTGTTGGCCTTGAGCAGGTAAAAATATTCCAACCTGGCTATGCAATTGAATATGACTATGTTGATCCTCGCGCTTTAAGTCAGACATTGGAGCTAAAAGCCGTTTCAGGGCTCTATTTGGCGGGTCAAATTAATGGTACGACAGGTTACGAAGAGGCTGCGGCGCAGGGTGTCGTTGCGGGATTAAACGCAGCGCTCTCGGTACTTGAACGAGAGCCAGTTATATTCAGTAGGACGAACAGCTATATCGGCGTCATGATTGATGATCTAACAACAAGAGGTGTGACAGAGCCATATCGAATGTTTACGTCCCGCGCAGAATTTCGGCTATCTCTCCGTGCTGATAATGCGGATCAGCGGTTGACTGGCGAGGGTATTGCTTTGGGCTGCGTTTCGTCGCAACGAGCAGACGCGTTTACTGAGAAGATGGAGAACCTCGATAAATGTCGCGAGTTGCTGGAGGCCAAGACCTTTACACCTAAAGAGGCGGCAACTGTTGGAATTGCTATCAATAAAGATGGTCAGCGTCGGACTGGTTTCCAACTTTTGGCATTTCCGGATGTGATGTTTGATCAGATTCGCCAATTGGATGAGAGTCTGTCGGAGATCTCACATTCAATCTCAGAACAGGTAGCGAAAGACGCGATTTATGCAAATTATATAAAGCGGCAGGAAAAAGATGTCGCCCTTCTTCGGAAAGACGAAGGTGAACATATTCCAGCTTCGTTTGATTATTCTATAATTGAGGGCCTTTCAAACGAGTTGAAATCAAAGCTAATTGCCGCGAAGCCTGAAAGCCTTGCTCAAGCATCGCGGATTGATGGAATGACTCCTGCTGCCCTCACGCTCGTTCTTGCCTTGATCCGCAAGGGTCAAACAAGAAAGTCAGCATAATGCAATCGGACAGTCTGAGAAATGTTTCACGTGAAACAATAGAGGGGTTGAGGGAGTTCGAGCAGCTTGCACAAAAGTGGACGAAGAAAATCAACCTTGTTTCAGCAAAAGATGCTTCCCAAATATGGGAGAGGCATATTGTCGATTCAGTTCAGGTGTATGATCTAGCACCGAGTATGGGAGACTGGCTTGATATTGGGAGCGGGGGCGGATTTCCGGGCTTAGTTGCGGCTATTATTGCTAAGGAGAGGGCTCCTGATCGGTTGTTCACGTTGGTAGATAGTGACCAGAGGAAGTGTGCATTTTTACGAACGGTAAGCAGAGAGCTTGGTCTAAATGTAAAAGTGCACGCAGAGCGCGTTGAGAAAATGGCGCCAATGGGCGTTGATATTTTGTCAGCGCGAGCGCTTGATGACTTGCATGGCTTGCTTTTCTATATGGAGCGACACGTTTCGAACGAAGGGATAGCGCTTTTCCCGAAAGGGGAGCGTTGGGAGAGCGAGCATGAACACGCGCAAAAACATTGGTCTTACAAACTTGAAGTGATTAAGAGTGAAACCAACCCAGAAGCTACGATCCTGAAGATTAAGGAGCTTGCGCGTGTCTGATTTATCTAGACCTAATGGTCCGAAAATTATTGCTGTTGCGAACCAAAAAGGGGGCGTCGGCAAAACAACGACAACAATTAACCTAGCAGCGGCCTTGGCTGAAAAGGGTCAAAAGGTTTTGGTGATTGATCTTGATCCGCAGGGAAACGCTTCCACGGGGTTGGGGATCGGGTTGGAAGACCGCGAATTCACGACATATGAGCTTCTCTTGGAAGATATCGATCTAAATGATGTCATCTTGGAAACGCAAACCAAGAACCTTTACATCGTGCCAGCCACAGTTGATCTGAGTTCTGCCGACCTCGATCTGCTAACGAATGAAAAACGCAGCTTTCTGCTCCATGATGCTTTGCGTCAAACTCAGATGGATGCTTTCGGTTTTGACTATATCCTGATCGATTGCCCGCCATCGCTTAACCTTCTGACAGTAAATGCGATGATTGGCGCCCATTCGGTGTTGGTACCGCTGCAAAGTGAATTCTTTGCACTTGAAGGGCTGTCCCAGCTTATGTTGACAATTCGTGAGGTACGCCAATCCGGTAATAAGGACCTCCGGATTGAGGGTGTTGTTTTGACCATGTATGACCGGAGAAATAACCTGTCACAGCAGGTTGAGCAGGACGCGCGGGATAATCTTGGCGACCTTGTTTTTAAAACAATAATCCCTCGAAATGTTCGCGTGAGTGAGGCGCCGAGCTTTGCAATGCCCGTATTGGCGTATGATACTCAGTCGAAGGGCGCGCAGGCATATCGGGATCTTGCGCAAGAACTTATGAATAACAATCAAGTCACAACGAAAGAGGTGCAGCATGTCTAATAAAATTGATCGTAAGCGAGGTCTTGGGCGTGGTTTGTCTGCACTGATGGCAGATGTAAGTGAGACCGAAAGTGTCGCCGCTCAAGGTCCATCTGCCGCGGATCACCTTGTGCCAATTGAGCGTATTTCACCAAACCCTGATCAGCCGCGAAAGCAGTTTGTTCAGGATGATCTTGATGACCTTGCCGCGTCTATAAGGGAAAAGGGAGTCCTTCAGCCACTTATTGTGCGTGCGCGCGGCAATGGCGACTATGAGATAGTTGCGGGAGAGCGTCGTTGGCGTGCAGCGCAAATGGCCCAGTTACATGCGCTCCCAGTGATCGTACGGGACTTTAGCGATATCGAAGTTCTTGAAGTTGCAATCATAGAGAATATCCAGCGCGCCGACCTCAATGCAGCCGAGGAAGCGGCTGGGTATAAGCAGTTGATGGACAAGTTTGGTCATACTCAAGAGAAGATGGCTGAAGCACTTGGGAAGAGCCGTAGCCATATCGCAAACCTTCTAAGACTGCTCAACCTCCCGATTGCAGTGTTAGAGCTGTTGCGGGAAGGAAAGCTCAGTGCAGGACACGCACGGGCGTTGATTCCGGCACAAGACCCTCTGGCGCTTGCGCAAAAGATCATAAAAGGGGGGCTGTCCGTCAGGGTAGCTGAGGCACTGGTAAAGAGTGAGCTTACCGGAGTTGGAAAAGGGAAGCCAGCAGGCTCCAGAGAAGCCACCGAGAAAGATGCGGATACTAAGGCCCTTGAGGGAGACCTGTCTGCTAATCTTGGAATGACGGTTTCATTGTCTCATAAGGGCGGGCAGGAAAGTGGGCAGCTTACTGTGCAGTATAAAACATTGGATGAACTCGATGAACTTTGCCGTCTGTTGAGCTCTACTTAGTCTGGTATCAAAGCGCCGATGACTGAGTTCAAAACTCTAAACCCTTGATCTGTGACGGTTAGGGTGGAATCTGAAATTGCGATCATATCTATGTCCGTAAGATGCCTCACTGAATTTGAGTCGAGTGGCTTACCCGCTAGCTGAGCGTAGCGCTCTAGATCAATACCATCCCTCAAGCGTAAGCCCATCAATAGAAATTCAGTGGCCTCATCCTCACGGGTGAGGCTTTCCCTACTTTGCTCGGGGCCATGTCCCCCAACTGCATCAAGCCAACGCTTTGGATTGCTATAGCAGATCGTAGCATTTCTGCGCCCGTTAACAGTCAGCCGACCGTGTGCACCTGGGCCAATCCCAAGGTAATCACCATAGCGCCAGTAGATCAGGTTGTGACGGGACTGGGCGCTATCGCGTGCGTGGTTTGACACTTCATACGCTGGCATCCCAGCAGCACCGCAAACCTCTTGTGTGAGATCAAACATATCGGCTCCGAGATCATCATCTGGAAGACCGCGTAACTTCCCTAGAGCATAGCGATCGCCAAATGCAGTCCCATCCTCAATTGTGAGCTGATATAAAGAAAGATGATCTATCGACAGTGTTAGAGCCAGATTCAGTTCGGCTTCCCAGTCCTTCAATGTTTGGTTCTGTCGGGCATAGATGAGATCAAAGCTGACCCGCTCAAATGTGTCCCGCGCGATGTCAAACGCCGCCAGTGCCTCGGAAGTCGAGTGTATGCGTCCTAGCCGTTTGAGGTCAGTGTCATTGAGTGCTTGGATACCCATTGAGATGCGGGAGACCCCACCATCGCGATAGGCCCTGAACCGTCCTGCTTCAACGGAACTCGGGTTCGCTTCCAGCGTGATTTCCAGATCATTCGCGGTTGGCCAAAGCGTTTTGATCTCTGCGATAACAACAGCAACAGTATCAGGATTCATCAAGCTCGGCGTGCCACCACCAAAGAAGACGGACGTAACTGTCCGCCCCTGTGTTTCAGCGGCATATCGTTTTAGTTCGGATAGGTAAGCGGTTTTCCACGCAGCTTGATCAATGCTACGCGAAACGTGGCTGTTAAAATCACAGTAGGGGCATTTGGCCTCACAGAATGGCCAGTGAATATAGATGCCAAAGCCGCCCTGCCGCCAGTCTTCCGCTATAGAGAGATCAGCGGTCAAAGCACTGTGCCAAAATTTTAGTAAAGGCGTCTGCGCGATGGCTCATGGTATTCTTCTCATCATGGCTCATCTCCGCGAAAGTGCGCGTTTCACCAATGGGCTGAAAGATTGGATCGTACCCATGACCCGTTTCGCCGCGCATGGGCCAAACAAATGTCCCATCGACGAACCCTTCAACAACCTCATCATGCCCGTCTGGCCATGCAAGAACCAAAGTTGCACAAAAGCGCGCCGCGCGAGGGCTAGGCGCATTCGCTTTTTCAAGAAGGTCATAGGTCTTGTGCATCGCCATCACGAAATCCCGCCCATTTGGTGTCTCTGCCCAATCAGCGGTATAAACACCAGGTGCATTGTCTAGGGCCGCGACTTGAATACCGCTGTCATCGGCAAGCGCGGGAAGGCCGGTCGCCTTGACTGCCGCATGTGCTTTGAGGCGTGCATTTCCAATAAACGTATCTTCGGTTTCCTCCGGCTCATCCAGGCCCAGCTCTTTCGCCCCGACGACAGTGATGCCAAGTGGCGCGAACAGTTCCTGCATCTCTTCCAGCTTGCCCGCGTTATGCGTGGCAATCAGTATGCGGTCCCCTTCAAACTTACGGCTCATCCGCAGGCTGCCTTCTGGATCGCTGTCAGTTCAGCGATGCCTTTTTCGGCCAAGTCGATAAGTTCGTTCATTTGCGCGCGGGAGTAGGTGGAGCCTTCGGCGCTCATCTGCGTTTCGATCATCTGGCCGCTTTCGGTCATGATGAAATTTCCGTCCACACCTGCCTCTGAATCCTCAGGGTAATCCAGATCAAGCACAGGCTGGCCCGCGTAAATACCGCAGCTGATCGCGGCAACCGGATCGAGCATTGGATCGCTGATAACATCGCCCGCTTTCATCAACTTGTTCACAGCCAAGCGCAGGGCGATCCAGCCCCCGGTAATTGAAGCACAGCGCGTGCCGCCATCTGCCTGCAACACATCACAGTCGACGGTAATCTGACGCTCGCCCAATGCGACGCGGTCTACACCAGCGCGCAAGGACCGCCCGATAAGGCGCTGAATTTCGACGGTACGGCCGCCCTGTTTACCCGCAGTTGCTTCGCGGCGCATCCGCGTGTTGGTTGCACGGGGCAGCATACCGTATTCCGCAGTGACCCAACCAAGGCCCGACCCTTTGATGAAGGAGGGCACCCGCGGCTCAATGGAAGCCGTACACAATACATGGGTATCGCCCATCTTGATCAGCGCAGAGCCTTCGGCGTGTTTGGTAAAGCCTATTTCAACAGAGACATCGCGCATTTCGTCAAGTTTCCGACCGGATGGGCGCATGGGATATTCCTTTTGTTTGATTTAGCCACCGAGATACCTTCCCGTCCCTTGCAGATGCAACCCCCGCACCCTTAATGTGACAGTATGACAGATACATCGAGCCTTTTGCAGGAGATGAATGATCGTTCGCGCGAAGTCTTTCGACGCGTGGTCGAAGGGTACTTGGCGAATGGTGATCCAGTCGGATCTCGCACGCTGACCCGAGATTTCTCTGAGAAGGTGAGTGCTGCGACAATCCGCAACGTGATGCAGGATTTGGAGTATCTTGGCCTGCTCGACAGTCCCCATGCCAGCGCGGGCCGTGTGCCGACCCAAATGGGGTTGCGGATGTTTGTGGATGGATTGCTCGAGGTCGGAAGCCCTGACGTGGGCGACCGTGCCCAGATCGATGCGACGTTGGGGCGGAATGAAGATGATGTGGCTGGGATGCTCGATCGTCTTGGAACCGCACTCTCCGGTGTCACGCATGGCGCGTCTTTGGTCCTCGCACCTAAGCATGAAGCACCGATTAAGCACATCGAATTTGTATCGCTGTCCCATGACCGCGCTCTTGCGGTTCTGGTGTTCTCTGACGGCCATGTTGAAAATCGCCTGTTTGCACCGCCGCTGGGTCAAACTCCCAGCTCTATGCGGGAGGCGGCGAACTTTTTGAATTCTCTGGTTGAGGGTAAAACCCTGAGCGAGCTTCAGCGCACCATCAAGACCGAGATGAAAAAGCGGCGTCAGGAGATCGACACACTTGCTGCTGAGTTGGTGACAAGCGGACTGGTGATTTGGGAAAGCGGAGAGGACCAGCCAGAGCGCCTTATCGTACGCGGCCGTGCTAATCTGCTCACGGGAAGTGGCGAGGCGCAGGATTTGGAGAAGGTTCGAAGCCTGTTCGACGACCTTGAACGCAAGCGTGATATCGCTGATTTCCTTGAATTAGCCGAAGATGGCGACGGTGTGCGCATTTTTATTGGCTCTGAGAACAAACTTTTCTCACTTTCGGGTTCCTCTTTGGTGGTTTCCCCATATATGAACTCTGATCGTAAGATCATCGGTGCTGTGGGTGTCATTGGGCCCACACGCCTGAACTATGGACGTATCGTGCCGATTGTGAACTACACGGCGCAACTGGTCGGGAAGTTGATTTCCGACCGGAGTTAGAGGAAAAAAATGGCAGACCCAAACGATTTTCTGGATGATCCCGAAGCCGCAGAAGCAGAGGCCTATGCGGACGAGATGGAAGAAATTGACGAGGACGAACTCGCTCTCGAAGAAGTAATGGCTGAACGCGATCAGTATAAAGACCGCTTTACCCGTGCGCTGGCTGATGCCGAAAATGCGCGCAAGCGGTCGGACAAAGATCGCCGTGAGGCAGAGAATTATGGCGGCTCAAAACTCGCCCGCGATATGCTGTCTGTCTATGACAACATGAAGCGCGCGCTTGAAGCGGCGACCGAGGAGCAGCGCGCTGTGTCTGGTCCGCTCCTTGAAGGGATTGATCTCACCATGCGCGAGCTTTTGTCCGTCTTCAAGAATCACGGGATCGTGTCGGTGACGCCCGAAGTGGGTGATCGCTTTGATCCCAAAGTGCACCAGGCGATGTTCGAAGCGCCGGTGCCTGATACCAAAGCGGGTGATATCATTCAGGTCGCCGCTGAAGGCTTCATGTTGCATGATCGTTTGCTGCGCCCTGCGCAGGTTGGTGTGTCCTCTACACCCCGCTAATTGGGTAATCCTACACTGTACGGGAAGAGGCGGTCAGGTTTTGGCCGCCTCTTTTAGTTTGTAGATAAGGTCCAATGCTTCTCGGGGTGTAAGCTCATCGGGCATTATTTCCCCCATAAGGGTATCAACCGCTGATGCTTTTACCGGCGCAGGAGGTGGCGTTGGTTTCATTGCAAACAGCGGCAGATCGTCGATCAACGTTTTCTGCGTGGCGCCACCCTCCCGCTCACCTTTCTCTAACGCTTCGAGCACAACGCGGGCGCGGGCAATGACTGCGGGCGGGAGGCCTGCAAGTTGAGCAACTTGCACACCGTATGACCGATCCGCAGCACCCTTCTTCACTTCATGCAGGAAGATCACTTCGCCTTCCCATTCCTTCACCGTAACGGTGGCGTTATCGACCCCGTCCAGCTTACCCGCCAAGGCCGTCATCTCATGGTAATGCGTGGCAAAGAGAGCGCGCGCGCGGTTCACATCATGCAGATGCTCTAGGGTGGCCCAGGCGATCGACAATCCATCGTAGGTCGCTGTGCCACGCCCGATCTCATCGAGAATCACCAACGCGCGGTCATCTGCTTGGTTCAGGATTGCAGCCGTCTCAACCATCTCGACCATAAATGTTGAGCGACCCCGCGCCAAATCATCGGACGCACCGACGCGGCTGAACAGTTGGCTTACCAATCCGATATGGGCGGATCGGGCAGGAACATAGCTGCCCATTTGGGCAATCAACGCCATGAGCGCGTTCTGACGAAGGTATGTTGATTTACCAGCCATGTTCGGACCTGTGAGAAGCCAGATTGCAGCGTCTGTGTCAGCGCTCAAATTACAATCATTTGCTACAAACTGCGCGCCAGATTGCTGAGCCAATGCGCGCTCCACTACGGGATGCCGACCGCCCTGAATGTCGAAGGCGCGGGAATTATCGACTGTGGGTTTGACCCAATTTTCGGACTGGGCCAAATCAGCGAGGGCTGCAGCGAGATCAAGTTCTGCAAGGGCCGCGGATGTTGCACCAATCTCACCCGCTCTTTGCAAAATAGCATCCCTAAGACTGGAATAGAGTTGCTTTTCCAATTCAACAGCATGGTTCCCAGCGTTTAGGATTTTGGTTTCAAGTTCGGAAAGCTCTACTGTGGTAAAGCGAACCTGATTGGCCGTCGTCTGACGGTGGATGAATGTATCGGACAACGGCGGGGACAGCATCTTTTCCGCGTGTGTCGATGTCGTCTCGATAAAGTAGCCAAGCACATTGTTGTGTTTGATTTTTAGAGCCGAAATGCCTGTATCAGTGACAAATTGTGCCTGCATCCTTGCCACAACGCTGCGACCTTCATCGCGCAGTTGGCGCACTTCATCCAGCTCTTCACGGTAGCCTTGGGCGATGAAGCCGCCATCGCGCGCCAGTAGGGGCGGTTCAGCAACCAACGCTTCACCCAAAAGATCAACCAGTTCATCATGGCCAGCTAGGTTTGCCACCGCTGACTTTAAGAGCGGAGGTAGATCAAGGGTATGGAGGGTCTGGTTGAGGTACGCGGCCTCAGACAGCCCATTTCTGATAGCCGCGAGGTCACGCGGCCCACCACGATCAAGGGAAAGTCGCGACAAGGCACGCTCAAGATCAGGCACAGCGCGCAAGCGATCACGGATATCTTGCGCGATACGTGTGTTTGCTGTGGCGAAATCAACAGCATCCAAACGCGCATGAATAGTCTCTAATACACGTGAAGGGCTAGAAATTCTCCGCTCCAACAGCCGCGCGCCAACGGCGGTTACTGTTCTGTCCATTACGGCAAGCAGTGTGCCGGCACGACCACCAGACAGAGCGTGGGTCAGCTCCAGATTTCGGCGCGTGGCAGCATCGATCTGGACGGTCCGCGCTTCTGCCTCTTTTACAGGCTTGCGCAGTAGCGGAAGATTGCCCTTTTGCGTCATGTCCAGATATTCGATCAACGCACCCATTGCCGAGACCTCGGCGCGGTTAAAGCTGCCAAACGCATCAAGCGAAGTGACACCAAAAAGCGAGCACAGGCGCGCTTCCGCGCCGGTACTGTCAAAGCTCGCGCGCGCAAGGGAAGTGAGCGACAACCCGAACTCAGCTTCAAGCTCACGGTGCTCGGTCTCTTTCCCTTCGGCGATCAAAAGCTCTGATGGAGCAAGGCGCGCAAGTTCTGGCCCAAGCCGCACAAGTGGAACCGTCATCACATGAAACGCGCCGGTCGAGATATCGACCCACGCAAGCGCATGTGCATCGCGTACCTCGGCAAAGGCGGCGAGGTAGTTGTGACGCCGCGCTTCAAGAAGCGATTCCTCAGTCAACGTACCAGGTGTGACCAGCCGAACCACATCGCGCTTGACGACAGATTTATTGCCCCGCTGTCTTGCCTCGGCAGGTGTTTCCAACTGCTCCCCAACGGCGACACGAAACCCCTTGCGGATCAATGTGAGCAGATACCCTTCGGAGGCATGAACCGGAACGCCGCACATAGGGATATCATTGCCGGCGTGTTTGCCACGTTTCGTAAGGGCGATGTCCAGCGCCTCCGCCGCGGCAACGGCGTCGTCGAAAAACAGTTCATAGAAATCGCCCATGCGATAAAATAAAAGCGCATCCGGATAACCGGATTTTATCTCCAAGTACTGGGCCATCATTGGAGTTACTGTGCTGGTGCTCATATGCATCCCCCTCGCATGCAACGTCCTTACAAAACCAAAGCTATGGAGGGAAGGGGGCCGACCATATGGACGGCTCTCGTTAATGTGGTACAGATGGTTAACACGCTCCTCTGACAAACGTTGAACCCAGTGCGTAATAAAATCGACTTTTCTGCAGATCCCGACTCCCTGTTCCTAAATCCTTGGCAGGAAGAGGGACTTAAACTGCTGAGCCGCCCTAAGTATTTTTGGCGCAAGATGCCAGCGGCAACAATTGACGGTTTTGGTGTAAGTGTTCATTCGGAGATCAACGAAAAGATCCGATCCTTTGTGACGACAGTTAAGCGGCACAAAAAATTTAAATCCGCAGTAGAGATCAATGCAGTACCCGCCGTGATCGAGCAAGCCAGCTTTCGCAAATCGCATGTCATGGCTGGGGAGAAGCTGGTGCTGTCGGGTGCATCGGCCACACGATTGCAGAATACATACCGTTTGGATCATGCAGAGAGCGAAGCAGCCGCCATAGATGCGTTGAACACTTATTTTGGAAAATGCCGCGCGACAAACGAGGGGCGGCGAATAAGTGAGGAAAAAACCTTTTTAGAGTCTGATTTAGACTTCGCAATCGAGTGTCGAAATACCTTTAACTACTATCATTTCATAACTGAGTCCCTCAGCCAGCTTTGCGTTTTGGATGAAGTGGGGTTTCAGGGAAATATCTATTTCCACTTTCCCAATAAGGAAGAAAAGCACCGCAATTTTGCGGATGCCTTTGTGGAGGCGCTGTTCCCCGAATATGTCGGCCGGGTGTTCTTTGAGCGTGCGCCAAAGGATTATGACTTGGTCCTAACAGCCTATGATTTCTTTGGTGGGATGTGTCAGATGCCAGAGGCAGACTTCGGCAAGCTGTCAGAGATTGTGCCGGATGGTGTGACTTTGGGAACAGTCGGGTTTTCCCAAGTACTGGCCATGAACTCTGTAAGCAGCGCGATTTTGGCCCTGCGCGTGCGTGCGCTCAAAGCGATTGAGGGGCGCGACTTTAGCCATTTGCCAAAACGGTTCTTTGTGGGCCGCGGAGACGCGCAAAGCCGCGCCCGTCCGCTGGAAGGGCAAGACTTGCTTCTGGAGCATTTGCTGCGCTTTGGTTTTGAGTATGTTGTATTCGAAGATCTTGAGCCATTGGAGCAGGTGGCACTGATGGCGCAGGCGGAAATGATGATTTCGCACCACGGGGCCGGTTTCACGAATATGATTTTTGCTAATCCAGATGCTTATGTGATTGAACTAGGAACGCTGCAAACTGCAAAGAAACGCTGGGCTGACTTCTGGCCATTGGCCACTGCAAGCCAGTGCCGCTATCTCAGCTTTTTTGCCGATTTCAGCAGTGATGATCCGTTACAGGAGCCAACTTTTGCGAATGACGGTATTGTGCCGACAGCCGTTTCCAGCTTTGCGGCAGCCCAAGTGATGACTTTTGTGGTGACGGTGTTGGGCCGTGTCCCGAACATGCCTGATACTGATAGCCTTTTGGTTTTGGGGGAGCGCGTTTTTCGTGCTGGCGCCATTGAACAAGCGTTGTTGCTTTTGGCGGAGCATGAGCATCTGGTTATCGGTAGTTTCGATTTGTGCATTTTACGCGCAGACTGTCATAAGGTGCTGGACCAACCCAAATCCGAACTGATCGCACTTGAGCAAGCATTCAAGGCTGACGCGGATGTGTGGCAAACACTGGTGCGTATCATTTGGTGTGCCAGACGGTGCGAACGACCACAGGTTATCCGTTGGGCGTTGTCGCGTCTTGAGATTGATTTTCCGGAGCGGCATGAGGTGTTTGTCACAAATCATGAGTGGATCCGTTTCGTCGCGTGATTGTGCGCCGGGCATTCGGGGGTTATGAACGATTAATCCTAATTTGAGAGTGCCCAGCCCGTGAACAAAAACAAAGTAACATCTGAAGAGGCGCTTGCCTTTCACCTTGAACCAACCCCCGGCAAGTTTGAGATCAGCGCCACCGTTCCCATGGCCACACAGCGTGACTTGTCGCTTGCGTATTCGCCCGGAGTTGCGGTCCCCTGTGAGGCAATCGCTGCTGATCCGCAGCTTGCGTATGACTACACCAACAAAGGCAATTTGGTCGCTGTAATCTCGAACGGTACGGCTGTTCTGGGCCTTGGCAATCTAGGCGCGCTCGCGTCCAAGCCGGTGATGGAGGGGAAGGCGGTGTTGTTCAAACGCTTTGCCGACGTGAACTCCATCGATCTTGAATTGGATACCGAAGACACGGATGCGTTCATCAACGCGGTCAAGCTGATGGGGCCGACGTTTGGCGGAATCAACCTCGAAGATATCAAAGCACCTGAGTGTTTCATCATCGAGCAGCGATTGAAGGAAGAAATGGATATCCCCGTCTTCCATGATGACCAGCACGGCACGGCTGTGATCTGTGCGGCAGGTCTTCTCAACGCGCTCAAAATCTCGGGCAAGAAGATTGAGGATGTGCGCATTGTACTCAACGGCGCAGGTGCAGCGGGTATCGCCTGTCTTGAGCTGCTCAAGGCGATGGGCGCGCAGCATAACAACTGTATTATGTGTGACACGAAGGGCGTGATATATCAGGGCCGTACGGAAGGCATGAACCAATGGAAGTCAGCCCACGCCGCGACCACGGAAGCGCGCAACCTCGCGGATGCGATGGATGGGGCTGATGTCTTCCTTGGCGTGTCGGTCAAAGGGGCCGTTACGCCGGAGATGGTCGCCAGCATGGCGGATTATCCGGTGATTTTCGCCATGGCGAACCCCGACCCCGAGATTACGCCCGAAGAAGCGCATGCCGTGCGCGCCGATGCGATCGTTGCCACAGGGCGTAGTGACTATCCGAACCAAGTGAACAATGTTCTCGGCTTTCCTTATCTTTTCCGCGGTGCGCTCGACATCAACGCACGTGCAATCAATGACGAGATGAAGATCGCCTGCGCCCATGCCCTTGCCCAACTTGCCCGTGAGGATGTGCCGGATGAGGTGGCGCTCGCCTATGGTAAGAATCTCAGCTTTGGCCGTGATTATATCATTCCAACGCCGTTCGACCCGCGCCTGATCCACCGTATTCCGCCCGCTGTTGCGAGGGCGGGGATGGATACCGGCGCGGCGCGGCGCCCGATCATTGATATGGATGCATATGAGCAAAGCCTGAAGTCCCGCCTTGATCCCACCGCCAACGTTATGCGCGGAATTAACGCCCGCGCGCGGAGTAATCAGGCGCGTATGATCTTTGCTGAAGGGGACGATCCCAAGGTGCTGCGCGCTGCGGTCATGTATCAACGACAAGGCTTGGGGAAAGCGCTGGTTGTTGGTCGGCTCGACGATGTGAAAGCGAAGCTGATTGCGGCGGGTATGGAAGATGCCACACGTGAGTTGGAAGTGGTCAACGCGGGTAACACCCAGCATTTGGATATGTATAAATCCTTCCTCTACAACCGCCTTCAACGGCGCGGTTTTGACACGAAGGACATCCACCGCCTTGCGGCCTCCGACCGCCATGTTTTTGCGGCCCTGATGTTGGCACATGGGCATGGCGATGGTCTTGTCACCGGAGCAACCCGAAAATCAGCCTATGTTCTCGACAGGATCAATCATGTGTTTGACGCGAATGCAAAGGCAGGTGCGGCAGGCATTACCGCCGTGCTGCATAAGGGCCGCATCGTTCTGATCGGTGATACGTTGGTGCATGAATGGCCAAGTGAACAGGACCTCGCCAATATCGCAGAAAGCGGCGCGCGCGTGGCCCGTCATCTGGGGCTTGAGCCGCGTGTCGCCTTCGTAAGCTTCTCGACATTCGGCTACCCGGTCTCCGAGCGGGCAGAGAAAATGCACCTCGCACCCCAAGTCCTTGATGAGCGTGGTGTCGATTTTGAGTATGAAGGTGAAATGACTGTTGATGTGGCCCTTAACGTCGAGAGCCAGAAGAAATATCCCTTCTCGCGCCTTTCGGGCCCTGCGAATATCCTCATTGTTCCTGCGCGCCACTCGGCCAGTATCTCGGTCAAACTGATGCAGGAAATGGCGGGGGCGACAGTGATTGGTCCGATTCTCACAGGCCTTGATCAATCGATCCAGATTGCCTCGTCGACCTCGACGACCAATGATATTCTCAACATGGCAATCCTCGCCGCATCCAAGGTGGGCGGATGATCTGGAACCTCGGCTCGATTAACATCGATAATTTTTACGAGGTTCCCCATTTACCCGCACCGGGTGAGACATTGGCGGCTGTAAGTTATGGGTTCGGCCTTGGCGGTAAGGGCGCGAATATGTCAGTCGCCGCGGCGCGCGCTGCGGCGCGGGTTTCGCATATTGGTGCTATCGGTGCAGGCGGGCGATGGACGCGTGACCGGCTGATGGAGTACGGCGTCGACACACCGCATATTGCCGAGATTGAAGTGCCGACAGGCCATGCCAACATCGTTGTTGATCAGGCCGGAGAGAATAGCATCGTCCTCTTTCAGGGGGCCAATGTTCACCTTAGCGAGGCGATCATCGGAGCTGCATTATCCGAGGCGTCGCACAGAGATTTCCTGCTTATGCAGAATGAAACCAACGGTCAGGAGTACGCCGCGGCAACGGCTCAGTCATTGGGATTGCGCGTTGCCTATGCTGCTGCCCCGTTTGAAGCATCTGCGATTGAGCGTCTGCTGGGGCGGATTGATTTGCTTGTTCTCAATGAAGTCGAGGCGGCTCAGTTAGAGGCAGCTACGGGCAAGACGCCTGATACGCTGGGCGTGGCGGACGTGGTGATCACATTGGGCGCTAATGGGTGCAAATGGGTCTCTAACACGGGGGAAAAGCACTTTGATGCGTATCCAGCGGAGGCTTTGGATACCACTGGCGCTGGCGATACTTTCACCGGGTATCTGGTTGCAGGGCTGGACCGTGGTATGGAAATGGAAGCCGCGATTGACCTTGCGCTCAAGGCGGGCGCACTCATGGTGATGCGGCGCGGTACGGCAGATGTGATCCCGGACCTCAAAGAGATCCAGGACCGTTTCGGTACCTAGCCTGCAAAGGGAGCTGCAGACCCCCAAAGTTCTTTGACACGCGCGTCACGACCGCAGGCTTTGCGATATGCTTTGTATGCGTTTGCTTGGCTTTTGGGGCCAAAGCGGGTGACGACCAGCTTTTTGCCCTTGGCGTAATCCTGATGATAGGCATCGGCGGGATAGAATTCTGTCGCGTTCAGGATTGGCGTGACAACATTTTGTCCCAAGTCGTTCTGTGCTTTTGATTTTGCTTGCTCGGCTGCTGCCTTCTGATCACCGGTTGCGAAAATTGCGGTGCGGTAGCTGGGACCGCGATCGCAGAATTGACCACCGGCATCCGTTGGATCGACAGAGCGAAAGAAAAGGTCAAGCAATGCACCTGTAGTTACAACATTTGGGTCAAAGGTAATCTGCACAGCCTCATAATGGCCAGTTCCACCCGAGGTCACCTGCTTGTATGTCGGGTTGGCCGTTTTGCCACCAGCAAACCCCGATACGGCCTCCGTCACGCCGCGCACTTTTTCAAAATCGGCCTCGACGCACCAGAAACACCCCCCTGCCACAGTGAGGGTTTCGGACCCAGCGGCCTGTGCGGGTGCGGCCTGAACCATGAGGCCGATGGCGATCAGCCCAGCAAGGGTTATTGCTTTCAAGTTCTCAATGATGCTCATGTCGTCCTCCATTTTGATCGACGCTGAACGGTACAGCGCGTGCAGACAATGTGTGATTTGTGTTCTCACGATGAGGTGTTTTCAGTTTACCGTGGCGTGAGTGTTGGTAACGTCAGCGAAGACAAGGGTGAAGCAAAGGAAAACGAGATGAGAATTGCGATGTGGTCCGGTCCGCGCAATCTAAGTACGGCGATGATGTATGCCTTTGGCGCACGCGAAGATTTTTCGGTGATGGACGAGCCGTTTTACGCGGCCTATCTCGCCGCGACCGGCAATGATCATCCGATGGCAGCCGAAATTATGCAAACGCATGATGCGGACCCTCAACGTATTGCGATGTCCTGCCTGGAACAGGGAGCGCCACATTTGTATATGAAGCATATGCCCCATCACATGCTGTCGGCGTTTCCGCTGGGCTGGGCTGAAAATTGCGTAAATATCCACCTCATTCGTCACCCCGCACGGGTAATAGCAAGTTATGCCGCAAAGCGTGAGGCGCCCACGTTGGAGGATATCGGGTTTGCACAGCAGGCCGCGCTTTATGAAAAGCTGGGTGGGATTGTGATCGACAGTACAGATATCCGCGCAAGGCCAGAGGTTATGTTACGGGCGCTGTGCGATTCTGTAGGGCTCGCGTTTGATCCAGCTATGCTCAGCTGGCCTGCAGGGCCAAGGGCAGAAGATGGAATATGGGCGAAACACTGGTACAATGCAGTTCATAAAAGTACGTGTATCGCAGGAGCTGAGGGGCCATTGCCTGAAGTGCCGCAATCGCTTCAGCCTGTGTTGGAGGCTGCATTGCCTTACTACTCAGGGTTATATCGTGCCCGCCTTTCCCCGTGATTGAATATGAATCGCTGCTAAATGTTCAGCGTTCTTAAACAGTATCTATGCAACTAAGGTTGGGTAGACCGGTTTCCGGTATGGTTAACGAGTAGGCGACCCAGACGCTTTATGTCTGGGTCGTTCGTTTTCCTATTTTTTGGCACGATAAGAGAATCGGCGTGTTTGATAACAAACTGTATAAAAAAGAAGGCCTCGGTCAGTTGACCCAGGGATCAGAAGTCTTTGAGTAGACCGTTTGACTACCCGGTCAGATTGCTCTGGCCGAGCGTTCTTATTTCATCCGTTTATCACGTGCCGCCAACAGCTTGAGGCGCAGAGCGTTCAGTTGGATAAATCCTGCGGCGTCTTTCTGGTCATATGCACCGGCATCGTCTTCAAACGTCACATGTGCTTCGGAATAGAGACTGTAATCTGACCAACGACCAACGGTACGCACATGCCCCTTGTACAGCTTGAGACGCACGGTGCCAGTGACGTGGGTCTGGCTTGCGTCAATTGCTGCTTGGAGCATTGTGCGCTCTGGAGAGAACCAGAAGCCGTTGTAAATCAGTTCGGCGTATTGTGGCATCAGCTGGTCCTTGAGGTGCATCGCGCCCCGGTCCAGCGTGATTGATTCGATGCCTCGGTGCGCTTCAAGCAAGAGTGTGCCACCTGGTGTCTCGTAGATACCGCGAGATTTCATGCCGACAAAACGGCCCTCAACCAGATCAAGGCGGCCACAACCATGTTTGCCGCCCAGCTCGTTCAGCTTGGTCAATAACTCGGCAGGGGACAGCTTCTCGCCATTCACAGATACCGCATCGCCACGTTCGAAACCAACTTCGATGTATTCAGGCTCGTCCGGCGCATCTTCTGGTGCGACGGTGCGCTGATACACATACTCGGGTGCATCAACGGCTGGATCCTCAAGCACCAAACCTTCGGAGGATGTGTGCAGCAGGTTGGCATCCACTGAAAACGGCGCTTCGCCGCGTTTATCTTTGGCGATCGGAATTTGGTTTTGCTCTGCGAATTCCAACAGCCTTGTGCGGCTGCTCAAATCCCACTCACGCCAAGGTGCGATCACCTTGATGTCGGGGTCCAGCGCATAGGCCGCAAGCTCGAACCGGACTTGATCGTTGCCTTTGCCTGTTGCGCCGTGGGCAACTGCATCTGCGCCCGTCTCGTGGGCAATCTCGACAAGGCGCTTTGAAATCAGTGGGCGTGCGATGGAAGTACCGAGAAGATACAGACCTTCGTACACAGCATTGGCACGAAACATTGGGAACACAAAGTCACGCACAAATTCTTCGCGGACATCTTCGACATAAATCTCGGAAGCACCCATCATCTCCGCTTTCGCGCGGGCGGGCTCAAGCTCTTCGCCCTGACCCAGATCGGCGGTGAAAGTGACGACCTCACAACCATATTCGGTCTGGAGCCATTTGAGGATGATCGAGGTATCGAGGCCACCGGAGTAGGCGAGCACAACTTTTTTGGGTGCAGACATGATCTCTCCTTTGTCGCGTTTCGCGGTGGCGTAGCGTGTTTTATGCCGCACAGCAAGTGAGATGGCTTTATTGACGGGGGTGCGTGAGCCACTTATCCAAGACTTGCGCAACACAAAGGCCGCAGCACATGAGCAATGATTTCCAAATGGGCGCGATTTCCGCCACCCGTGCCATGCGCGCGGTGTTCCCCGCAACGCCACTGCTCAAGAATGAGCATCTGTCAGAGCGGTATGGTGCAGAGATTTATCTCAAGCGTGAGGACCTTAGCCCCGTGCGCTCTTACAAACTGCGCGGTGCGTTCAATGCGATGCGCAAACTGATCCCTGAGCATCAGGTGTTTGTCTGCGCATCGGCTGGCAATCATGCGCAGGGCGTCGCATTTATGTGCAGTCATTTCGGTGTGCGCGGTGTGATCTTTATGCCTGTCACCACGCCCCAGCAGAAAATTCAGAAGACCAAGATGTTTGGAGGTCCGAACATTGAAGTGCGTCTTGTGGGCGACTACTTTGACCAAACCCTCAAATCTGCCCAGACATTCTGCGCTGATGAAGGGGCCTATTTCCTGTCACCATTCGATGATGACAACGTGATAGAGGGACAAGCCTCAGTCGCGGTAGAGATTGAGGACCAGCTGGGCGCAGCGCCTGATCACATCATCCTGCCCGTTGGGGGCGGCGGCCTGTCTGCAGGTACGCGCGCGTTTTTCGGGGATCGCTGCGGTTATACATACGTTGAGCCAACGGGGGCGCCGAGCCTTGCGAGGGCGTTGGAAGAGGGCGCTCCGATTGATGTGTCGCCTATCAATAACTTTGTCGACGGGGCCGCCGTTGGCAAGATCGGTGTACGGACGTTCGAGAAATTGAAGGATGCTAAACGATCCGACGTTGTGCACCTCACCGAAGACCGCATTTGTGTAAGCATCATTGAAATGTTGAATGTTGAAGGTATCGTGCTGGAGCCTGCTGGCGCGTTGAGCATTGAAGCGCTGGGCGAGGTGGCAGACCAGATCAAAGGCAAGACAGTCGTTTGTGTCACCTCCGGCGGAAATTTTGATTTCGAGCGTCTGCCCGAAGTGAAGGAGCGCGCTCAGCGGTATTCCGGCCTCAAGAAGTATTTTATTCTGCGTATGCCTCAGCGGCCCGGCGCGCTCAAAGAGTTCCTCAACATCCTTGGTCCTGACGACGATATCTGTCGCTTCGAATACCTCAAGAAGTCCGCCCGCAACTTTGGTTCGGTCCTCATCGGTATCGAAACACTTAACCCTGATACTTTCCCGCGCTTCCTGAGCCAGCTTGATGACGCAGGGTTTACGTATACAGATATCACCAATGATGAGACGCTAGCGCAGTTCGTGATTTAGGAGAGCGCCATGGATATCCCGGGTAAGTCGATTGTTGTGACAGGTGGCGCAAGTGGCATCGGTGCCGCCCTTGCACGACAAGCAGCGGGTGCGGGTGCGAAGGTCTGCATTGCTGATCTCAATATCGATGCGGCGAACACTCTCGCAAACGAGATTGGCGGTATGGCAGTTGCTTGTGATGTGACCCAAGAGGCGCAGATTATCGCCGCGATTGATGCTGCTGAAGCGGCCCATGGGCCCGTCGATATTTTCGTCTCTAACGCGGGGCTTGGGCGGGGTGATCCTTCTCATGCAGCCTCTGCGCCTGATGCCGATTGGATGCTGAACTGGAACGTGCATGTCATGGCGCATGTCTGGGCGGCGCGCGCTTTGCTTCCGGCGATGATTGAGAGGGGATCGGGGCATTTTGTGAATGTCGCCTCTGCTGCCGGGCTTCTAAACCAGATTGGCGATTCTGCATATTCCGCCACGAAACATGCCGCGGTTAGTTTCGCTGAATCTCTTCTGATCACTCATGGCGATGATGGACTCGGCGTATCTGTCGTCTGCCCGCAATATGTGGCGACCCCGTTGTTGGGCCTTGGCGATGAGGACGCTCAGGGCAATCTGCTCACCGCAGGAGATGTGGCAAAGTCGGTTTGGCAGGGCGTTTCAGATGGCACATTCGTCATCATGCCGCATCCAGATGTGGCGAAATACAATGCGATGCGGGGCGCAGACCCTTCACGGTGGATCAAGGGAATGCAAATGCTGCGGGCCAAGGCGATGGCGGAGCACGGCAGCATCAGCGTCGAGAACTTCTATAAACTGGTCTAAAAGTTGGAGGGGTTATTCAATCCGTCCAGGAATGTCGCGCTGCTGCTGTCATAGCTGGCCAAGATGGGCGGAAGATCAATTTCTTCTGGCTTGCCTGTCGCAGCAAGTGTTTCGCCGATCTGACACAATGTGGAAAATTCTGTGAACCCGAGATTGAGCGCACTGCCTTTCAAAGCATGAAGGTCCTCACCGAGTGAACCGATTTTTGGCGCAGTGCGCAGACGCTCAACCATCTCTGAGACCTCCTCAATGAAGATCTCGACGATATCGCCAAAGTCCTCTTCGCCGACCTCGTCTCGCAGGGCCTTTACCCGTGTCCAATCAATCATGCTGAGTCTCCTAAGTCTGTCCAATGCCTAAGGGAATTTGATTAAGAGTTGATGAGTGCGGGGCTTCACCGGCTGTTAAGGTCGGGGCGGTATGTACGACGCAGTGTTCATTTAGCGAAAGTACTATGGCCTCTGTTCCCGCTTGCCCTGTTTCACCATCTTCATCGTCTCAAGCGGGGGCGATTAAACGTGTTTTGGTGGTGGATGACAGCAAGCTGCAACGAAAATTACTCACGATCGCGCTCAAGAAATGGGGCTTTGAGGTACAAGAAGCAGAAAGCGGTGCTGATGCGCTGCGTTTGGCTGCGATCCATCGCCCTGATTTGGTGCTCAGTGACTGGATGATGCCCGGCATGTCCGGTCTGGAACTGTGTAAGCGGTTTCGGGAGGTCAGTGGTGAGGATTACAGTTATTTCATCCTGCTCACCTCAAAAAGCGATAAGGAGGAGGTCGCGCGCGGGCTCGACAGTGGCGCGGATGACTTCTTGAGCAAACCTGTAGACAATAACGAATTGCGTGCGCGGATAACGGCGGGGGAGCGGTTGATTGCGATGCAGCGAAACGTGGTTCAGGCAAACCGCGCGTTGAGCGAGACATTGGGCGAATTGCAGCAGCTATACGATAACATCGATAGCGATTTGAAAGAGGCAAAAAAACTCCAACAATCATTGGTGAAAGAGCGGTTTCGCACACTGCCAGCCGGGGATTTGTCGCTCATGCTACGCTCTTCGGGTCATGTTGGCGGTGATTTGGTCGGGTTTTTCGAGGCCGGCCCGCAACACATTGGGCTATATGCGTTGGATGTGTCCGGGCATGGGATCAGCTCAGCGTTAATGACGGCCCGACTCGCGGGCTATTTGTCTAGTGCTGCACCGGATCAGAACGTCGCTTTGCAGAAAAATAACGAGGGTAAATTTGTGCCCCGTGCGCCGGATGAAGTGGTCGCCGATCTCAATAACCTGGTTCTCGACGAGATGGAGACAGAGCATTATTTCACGCTGCTGTTGGCATTTGTGGAACTGGAAACGGGGCAGATGATTTTGTCTCAGGCGGGTCATCCACATCCGGCAATTCAGCGCGCTGGCGGTGCAATAGAGTTGATTGGGACCGGCGGATTCCCGGTTGGCCTACTCTCTGGTGTGGGGTTCGATAAATTCGAGCTGACCCTTGCGCGAGGGGACAGGATATTGATCCTATCTGACGGTGTTACGGAATGCCCAGGGCCAGATGGAGAGATGCTTGATGAAGACGGCCTAATTGCCCTGATGCATGATTTGTCTGCCACGCGTGGCCCTGCATTCCTCGAAGCACTGATATGGAGGTTGACTGAATTCAACGGGAGTGAGGATTTCCCCGATGATGTCTCCGCTATTTTGTTTGAGTATCAGGGCCTAGAGGCGACATAAGCTGCCATAAACATCCGGTCTCCCTCATTGCCGAGCGATGCAATTGCATTATCGGCATCAAGGACGAGAGTTTCGTGGTTCGGCTCGGTCGGCGGGTGCAGTTGTCGGGCAGGGCGCGCCACATAGATATGGCATAGTTTCTCTGCCCACATGTCATACTCGGGCATGAATACAAATCTGCGGAACGCACCAAGGCGGCGCGGCCGACCGATGGACCAGCCGATTTCCTCACGGACTTCTCTATAGAGCGCTTGAAGAGGGCTTTCACCTGGGTCAATACCCCCTCCGGGGAGTTGAAATTCGATTGGACCAATTGTGCTGGCGGTAATCAAAAACCGCCGTTTGATCGGTAAAATAGCATAGGCACCAGCGCGGACTTTATAGCTTTGGCCGCGTTCCGGGACCTCTCCAACACGTTTGATCACTGTCGCCCCCTTTTTGTGACGCCTTGTCGGCCCTACATAGACGCGGTATGCCAAGTGCTTCGCGGTAAGGATAGACGAAAATGACAGACGCAAACAACAGCGGGTGGGACGATACAGTCCTGCCGTTCCAGCTTGATAATTCCGACATGCGCGGGCGTATTGCGCGTCTCGATACTGCATTGGCCGGTATTCTGGAGCAGCACAACTATCCGCCGGTCGTCGAGGCGTTGGTGGCCGAGATGGCATTGCTGACTGCGCTGATTGGCCAAACGATGAAATTGCGTTGGAAGCTCCAGTTGCAGGTGCAGTCGGACGGGCCGGTCCGCATGATTGCCACAGATTATTATGGCCCCGAAGAAGAAGGTGCGCCCGCGCGTATTCGCGCCTATGCCAGCTATGACGCAGACCGCCTGACCGACGGCGCCCCGATTGAGCAGATTGGCAAAGGCTATTTTGCTGTGATGATTGATCAGGGTAAGGGGACGACACCCTATCAAGGCATTTCGCCACTTTCCGCTGAGAGCCTGTCAAAATCCGCAGAAGGGTATTTTGCACAGTCAGAGCAGTTGCCGACGCGGTTCGAGCTGAGCTTTGGCAAATCCACAACTCCAGATGCGCCTGAACATTGGCGTGCTGGTGGCGTGATGTTGCAGCATATGCCAAAAGCATCGCCATTTGCTGCGCAAAGCGAAGGGTCTGGTGACATCTTGCAGCCTATTGATTTGCTGGGCGATGACGAGAAAGAAAACTGGAACCGTGTGAACATCCTGCTCGACACGGTTGATGATCTGGAGCTGATCGGTCCGACGTTACAGCCGTCCGATGTCTTGCTGCGCCTGTTCCATGAAGAGCGCCCGCGTGTATTTGAAAAACAGCGCGTGCACTTTGGCTGTTCGTGTTCGGAGGACCGCGTGCGGCAAAGCCTGTCGATCTATTCTGCGAAGGATATTTCAACCATGACCACAGATGAGGGTCGCGTTACCGCGGATTGCCAGTTCTGCGGCGCGCATTACGACATTGATCCCGCGACTGTGGGTTTCGATGCCGAGAAGGATGCGTAGTACGCTCGATCATTTCCGTTCGGCCTTGGTTCAAGAAGGCGTTGGGTCGTCTGACTTTGATCTAAACCCAGACACTGTATTACCGGCTGGGCGCAAATTGCGGCCTGCTGGTGTACTTGCCCCGATCATTGAGACAGATCGCGGCCTTAGCCTTTTGCTGACGAAACGTTCTGCCGCGCTCAAGCACCACCCCGGGCAGATTGCGTTTCCCGGCGGGAAGCAGGATGATGGCGACGCGGATGTTATTGCCGCAGCGCTTCGTGAGGCACACGAAGAAATCGGCTTGCCGCCCGAGTGTGTTGAAGTGTTGGGCACTTTGCCGTCGCATGAGACCGTGACGAGTTTCCACATCACTCCTGTCATCGGCTTTGTCAAAGAGCCGTTTGTTATCGTGCCTGAACCGGGTGAGGTAGACGAGGTCTTTGCCGTGCCGCTCGACCATGTCCTGAACGCGGATAATTACATCATTCAGTCGCGGCGATGGCGTGGGCAGATGCGCCACTATTTCGTCGTACCTTTTGGGCCCTATTACATCTGGGGTGCGACTGCGCGTATGCTGCGCGCATGGACCGAGATTATTCAAAAATAGCTGCCGCTGATGCGCCGTGGTTAATGGACCCGTCCGCGCAGGCCGTTTGTAATGCGATAACGCGCGGCGGTTTCCGGATCTACTATGTCGGGGGGTGTGTGCGGAATGCGCTTTTGGGTGCGCCGGTTAGTGATGTGGATATGTCCACGAACGCAACGCCCCAACAGGTGACTACCCTGACCGAAGCGGCGGGGTTGAAACCTGTTCCTACGGGAATCGATCATGGCACGATTACGGTTGTCTCGGATGGGATCGGATATGAGGTGACCACATTTCGACGCGATGTTGAGACAGATGGCCGTCGCGCTGTCGTTGCTTTTTCAGATGATATTTCTGACGATGCCCGGCGCCGGGATTTTACGATGAATGCGCTTTATGCTGATACGGGGGGCAATGTGATTGATCCACTCGGAGGTATTGATGACCTTCGTGCCCGGCGGGTGAGATTTATCGAGGATGCTGATCAGCGTATTCGCGAGGATTATTTGCGCGCGCTCCGGTATTTCCGTTTCCATGCATGGTACGGTAATGCCTCTGCAGGAATGGATGCTGAAGCCCTCGCGGCAATAGGCTCTAACCTTGATGGTTTAGAGACGCTTTCAGCTGAACGGGTCGGTGCTGAGTTGCGCAAACTTTTGAGTGCGGCTGATCCATCCACTGCCTTGGCTGCGATGGCTCAAACGGGTGTGTTGGGAATGATATTGCCTGGCGCAGATGTGCGGTTTGCCCTGTTAATGATACACAGTGAAGGCATCATTGCTCATGCGCCAAACTGGATTGGTCGATTGGTTGCGTTGGGGGGGGGGGATGTCTCCGTTCGCCTGCGGCTTAGCAAGGCAGAGCAGCGTGCGTATGAGGGTATCAAAAGAGCATCTTTCGACGATATTCCCCTTTTAGGAACTGCTTTTGAATCGGGAACCGAGGTCGCGATTCAAGCGTACCTCATCCGGTGTGCGATAGCAGAGTCTTTGCCCGATGTGTCATACCTTGGTGTATTGGCTGATGCTGCGGCACAGAAGTTTCCGGTAATGGCCGCTGACCTTATGCCAACTTATCAAGGTGCTTCTTTGGGTGCGCGCCTGTTTCAGTTGAAATCAACGTGGATTGCGTCAGGTTTCGAGTTAAGCAAAGAAGAGCTACTGTTAATACCAGCGTCCTAGCATAACGTCGGACCATCAAGCGATTTGAGGCGAACCGAATGTTCCGATATTTTGAGAATTTGATAGATCCATACGTAGAGTATGAGAAGGAGGACCGCCCCCCGCAGGACCTTTGGTCCTTTTTCTTGGGATATAGCCAGCCATTTAAAAAGGTGTTCGCATTGACTGCGTTCATGTCGATTGTTGTCGCGGCGATCGAAGTTGGACTGATCTATTACATGGGGCGCATTGTCGATGTGTTGGAGCAAGGCCCCGAGCAAATGTGGGCGCAACATGGGACCGAGTTAATTATTGTCGCGCTATTTATCGTTTTCCTGCGGCCCGTGTTTCAGGCGTTTGATGTGGCGCTGATCAACAATGCCATTATGCCAAATTTCGGGACGCTTATTCGTTGGCGTGCGCACCGTCAGGTATTGCGCCAGTCCGTGGGTTGGTTCGAGAATGATTTTGCGGGCCGCATCGCCAACCGAATCATGCAGACGCCACCTGCGGCGGGCGAGGTTGTGTTCCAAGCTTTTGATGCGATCTCATTTTCGCTCGCCTATCTTATTGGAGCGGCGATTTTACTGACCAGTGCCGATCCGCGACTGTTGCTACCGCTCGTGATTTGGTTTGCGCTTTATGTCCTTTTGTCGCGCTGGGCGATTCGGCGCATTGGTCCCGCATCCAAGGCGGCTTCGGACGCGCGCTCGGCCGTGACGGGCCGCGTGGTTGATGCTTATACCAACATCCACTCCGTCAAGATGTTTGCCCATCACGACCGTGAAGAGATGTACGCCAAAGAGGCGATTGAAGAAGCGCGCCGCACCTTTCAGGTTGAGCAGCGTATTTTCACGAAGATGGATTTCTCGCTTGTCTTGTTGAACGGTCTTTTGATCGTTGGTGTTGTCGGTTGGGCGCTCGCGCTTTGGGTGCAGGGGGAGGCGAGTGTCGGCACCGTCGCCACCGCCGCGACGCTGACTTTGCGGCTCAACTCTATGACGGCATGGATCATGTGGGCGCTGTCCGCGTTCTTTCGCCAGCTTGGCGTTGTGGCCGAGGGCATGGAAACGATTGCGCAGCCGATCACCCTTGTTGATGCACCAGATGCAAAGCCCCTACAGCTCAGCGATGGGCGGATCGAAATGACGGGATTGACCCATCATTACGGTCGCCCTTCAGGAGGTCTGAATGCGATTGATTTAGTCATTGAACCGGGTCAGAAGATTGGCCTGATCGGCCGCTCGGGTGCAGGTAAATCGACCCTACTAAAGCTTCTTTTGCGATTTTACGATGCAGAAGCAGGGCAGATCAGGATCGACGGGCAGGACATCACAACCGTGACCCAAGACAGCCTGCGCCGCCAGATTGGGATGGTGCAACAAGACAGCGCACTGCTCCACCGCTCTGTCATGGAAAACATCCGCTATGGCCGCCCCGATGCGTCGGAAGGGGAGGCGATGGAAGCGGCACAGCAAGCGGAGGCGCATGAGTTTATCGGTGATCTTCAAGATCCTGAAGGGCGCACAGGCTATGCGTCCCGTGTCGGGGAGCGCGGCGTGAAACTGTCGGGCGGTCAGCGCCAGCGTGTGACCCTTGCGCGGGTAATTCTGAAAGATGCGCCGATCTTGTTGTTGGATGAGGCGACAAGTGCGCTCGACAGCGAAGTCGAAGCGGCAATCCAGAAAACCCTCTATGGCATGATGGAAGGAAAGACGGTTATTGCCATTGCGCACCGCTTGTCCACCATTGCGGAGATGGACCGGATTTTGGTGCTGGATGAAGGTCGAATTGTCGAGGACGGTGACCATGACGCGCTTTTGGCGGCAGGTGGGCTATATGCACAGTTCTGGGCGCGCCAATCTGGTGGGTTTTTGAAAACGGAAGATGACGACACGTGAATATCGGAAACTGGATCGACGCATTCCGCCCTGCTGAAGGGCCGCCGCCGCAGGAATTGGGCGCGTTCATGCGCTGGTGTTTGTCTGGTGCGTGGCCTGCGCTTTGGTTGGCGGCGGCGTTTTCCGCGCTCGCGGGCGCGTTGGAGGCTGGGACCGCGCTCATCTTGGGCTGGGTGATTGATGCAACAGTAGCGAGCGGGCCAGAGGCGTTCTTCGATGGCCGTAATACGGCCGTTATCATTCTTTCTATCGGATTCTTCCTCATCGCGCGGCCTGTTCTGTTTGGCCTGTCTGCGGGGTCAAATGCGATCATTGTACAGCCGAATTTAAATCCGCTTGTGCTGTCGCGCTTGCATCGCTGGTCCTTGGGCCAGAACGTAAGCTTCTTTGACGATGATTTCGCAGGCCGTATTGCGCAAAAACAGATGCAGACTGCGCGTGCAGTAACGGACGTTGCTGCCGAGATGATAAATGTTGTGGCCTTCGCGCTCGCCTCGCTTATTGGATCAGTCCTGTTGCTGACCGCGATCAACATGTGGATTGCTCTTGGCCTTGCAGTTTGGCTGGTGTTCTATTTTGCGCTAATCAAATGGTTCCTGCCACGCATCCGGTCGCGATCGGCGGCACGGGCGGGCGCGCGGTCTTTGGTGTCCGGCCAGGTTGTAGATACGATCACTAATATCAAAACGGTCAAACTATTTGCCCATGACGATCATGAAGACCGCGCAGCGCTGGATGCGATGCGGAGTTTTCGTAAACGTGCGTTGGATTATGGCTATCTCGCTGCAGGGTTCCGGTTTTCGTTGATGAGTCTCGCAGGTATTCTTCCTGTTCTCTTGATTGGTGCGACTGTCCTGCTGTGGCAGCGCGATATGGCAAGTGCGGGTGACATTGCCGCCGCGGGTGCAATTTCCATCAGGATTGCACAGATGACCGGCTGGGTCAGCTTCACGATGATGGCGATCTATTCGAATATTGGTGAGATCGAGGATGGGATGCGGACCTTGACGCCGCGCACACGGTTGGAAGACGCACAAGACGCGAAGGTGTTGAACGCCGCTGGCGGCGAAGTTCAGTTTGACGGGGTTCAATTTGCCTATGGCCGTAAGGCTGGCGGGATCGAGCGGATCGATTTGACCATCGGTGCAGGTGAAAAACTGGGCGTTGTAGGCGCGTCTGGTGCGGGCAAGTCGACCTTGGTGGCGCTCATGCTTAGGCTCTATGAAGCAGAGCAGGGCCAAATTTTGATTGACGGGCAGGACATCACGGACGTGACACAAGAGAGCCTGCGCCGCTCTATCGCGATGGTCACGCAGGAGACGGCGATGTTCAACCGCTCTGCGCGGGAAAACATTTTGTATGGTCGGCCTGACGCGCCCGAGGCAGAGATGATAGCAGCGGCCAAGCAGGCAGAAGCGCATGAGTTTATACTGCAACTTGAAGATCACAAAGGCCGCACCGGGTATGATGCTCATCTCGGAGAACGCGGGGTGAAGCTGTCAGGTGGGCAACGGCAACGCATCGCATTGGCCCGCGCGATCATAAAGGACGCTCCGATTCTGGTGTTGGATGAGGCGACAAGTGCGCTCGACAGTGAGGTCGAGGCTGCGATTCAATCCGCGTTGGAGCGGGTGATGGAAGGAAAGACTGTGATGGCGATTGCACACCGTCTGTCCACCCTTCGGGAGATGGACAGAATCGTGGTGCTGGACCGAGGGCGCATTGCCGAGGCGGGTACACATGATGAACTTCTAGCGCTGAATGGTCTCTATGCAGGATATTGGAACCGCCAGTCAGGCGGGTTTCTTGATCTCAAGGCTGCGGAATAGGGGCTGGCGGCAGCGCGCGTGCGGCGCTATGGCGGGGGCATGACAGAATATAGCATAAAACGTCTTGGCATTTTTGGTGACGGCATTGCCGAAGGTCCGGTATTTGTTCCGATGACCCTCCCCGGCGAAGTTGTGACTGGCACGCTCAATGGGACGACCTTGAGCGATGTAAAGATTATCACGCCATCGGATGATCGTGTGGCGCCGCCCTGCAAGCATTTCAAATCCTGCGGTGGGTGCCAACTTCAACATGCGTCTGACGCTGTTGTTGAAGCGTTTAAGACGGATATAATTGCCCAAGCTTTGGCCGCGCAGGGGATCAAGACCGAGATCAGACCGATTGTGACTTCACCTGCGCAATCGCGCCGCCGCGCCACATTCGCCGCGCGCCGCACCAAGAAGGGGGCGATGTCCGGCTTTCATGGGCGTGCTTCGGGTACCGTGATCGAAATACCGGATTGTAAGCTGGTTGAACCCGAGCTGCTCGCTGCACGTGATATTGCCGAATCGTTGGCAGAGCTGGGCGGGAGCCGTAAGGCTACGCTCGCCGTGACTGTAACAACGTCGCGGGTAGGCTTGGATGTGCAGGTAAGTGGTGGAAAGCCGATAGATGGGCCGCTTCGGATTACGCTCGCGGCTTTGTGTGACAGTCGCGGTTTTGCCCGCCTGACGTGGGAGGACGAAGTGATCGCGCAGCGTGCGCCGCCTGTCCAGCGCTTTGGCGTGGCCGATGTGTGCCCTCCGCCGGGCGCGTTTATGCAGGCCACCGCGCACGGTGAGGCGCACTTGCTCGCCGCTGTCCAAGAGGCTGTTGGTAGTGCAAAGCGCGTGATTGATCTGTTTGCCGGGTGTGGGACGTTTACGCTGCCGCTTGCCAAAAATGCGGAAGTATTCGCCGTTGAGGGTGACAAGCAGATGATGGCTGCGATGGATAAGGGCTGGCGTATGGCGACGGGCCTCAAGACTGTGACTCACGCCGCACGTGATCTGTACCGCCGTCCGCTGCTGCCCGATGAGTTCAAGAAGTATGACGCTGTTGTCATGGATCCGCCGCGCAACGGCGCCGAGGCGCAGACAACGGAACTGCTACGCAGCGATATCAAGCGGGTCGCCTATGTCTCATGCAATCCTGTGACCTTTGCGCGGGACGTGGCCCAAATGATTGCGGGGGGGTTCACACTTGACTGGGTGCAGCCGGTAGATCAGTTCCGCTGGTCTTCCCATGTCGAGCTTGCAGCGCAACTTAGCCGTGACTGATACGCCAGAATCCGCATATTTCTATAATTGACAGCTTTGTGATCTGTGAAATTATTGATATAGTGTAGTCAATAATAGTCCGACAACGGATAGAGGCAGCAGTACATGAAACGTAGACATCTTATTCTGGGTGGCGCAGCAGTGGCGACCCTTGGGGCGTGCGCTCCGAGTAAATTCAAGCGGTATAACGGACCTGAAGTGACCGGCGTTGTCGTGAACAAGGGCGCGCGGAAGATGTACCTCATCAGCAAAGATCGCGTTCTGAAAGAATACGAAATTATGCTTGGATTTGCCCCAGAAGGGCACAAGGCGATTGAAGGTGATGGCAGGACGCCTGAGGGCCTTTACCGTATTAACCGCCGCAACCCAAACAGCCGCTTTCATCTATCGTTGGGTATCTCATATCCAAATGCAGAAGATGTTCGCGTAGCAAAAGATCTAGGCAAATCACCGGGTGGAGAGATTTTTATTCACGGCCAAAAGCATCCGTTACGCAAGGATAAGGGTGATTGGACTTGGGGGTGTATCGCAGTGACGAACAAGCAGATCGAAAAGCTGTATGCGATGATCAAAGACGGCACACCAATTGCGATCAATCCTTAAAACCAGAAGGTTGTATGGAGGTGATCCGGTGGATCAGCTGCCAAGCACCATCGTCCACCAGATTTTACCGTTACGTTCCTGAAACCATGAAAAGCCCATTTTGCGGGCGTCTGGCGACATAATAATGCGGCGTGTGTCAGGCTGCTCCATCCACGCACCAAGTGTTTCAAGTTCGCTTTCATACGTTTCCGAGATCACCTCACCGACGAGTGTACCAGGAAACCCAGCGCGGCTTACACGGTCTACAGGTGAGGATCCATCAGAACCAAAATGCCAAGGTCGGTTTTGGACCTGCATGTCGCGTGAATGGGTTGCCGCGGCCGCTGTTAGCTGAGAATCAAGTTCCAACGGTCCCAGGGTTGCCGCGTTGCGCAGTGCATTGACTGAGTCGAGCATGCGAAACGGGATCTTTCCCGCGTCCCGCTGAGTGATTTTATAGGCAGCGGGTACAGGGAGTCCGTCAGCTCCTATTCTAGGGGTAGCGGGCTGGCAGGCGGACAGGGCCGTGACTGTAACCAACAAAAGAGTGAAAAGACGGATCATTGCGCTACTCCAAGCCGAAATATGTTAATTTTCACTACATGCTGAGTTGCAACAGTTCAAACGCACTTCGCAGTGTTTCGTCTATCTCACAGCGGTTTGATTTGAAAATGTGTCTTTGTGGCAATATATGTAAGGTTATTGAGATTTCTCAGCCGGAGACATGAAATGTCCAACATTAAGTTCAACACAACCTCGCGCCGTGGCTTCCTTGCCGGCAGTGCTGCAATGCTGGCCGCACCCGCGATTGCCCAGACGTCGGATGTAAACAGCCAAACTACAACCGAGACTGAGCGCGATGTTACCGAAGTGGTTCGCCGTAATATCTCAAGCTTTCGTACATTGAAGTGGCAACCGTATTTCGACAACACAAAAAATGGCGCGATTCTCGTCGATATTGATAGCCGCGCTGTGCATTTCTGGTCCGAGGATCAGAGTGAGTACAAGCTGTATCCGTCTAGTGTACCGCTCACCCAAGAGTTGACGCGCCGCGGTCGCACCCAGGTTACCAAGATGGTTGTCGGCCCAAGCTGGCGCCCGACACCTTCAATGCTTAAGCGGAACCCGGAATGGCCTAAGTTTATCGGCCCTGGTCCTGACAACCCGTTGGGCACGCATGCCATGCACCTCAGCTGGACCTATTACCGTATTCACGGCACCCACGACACGCGGAAAATCGGCCGACGGTCGTCAAACGGATGTATTGGCCTTTATAATGAGCACATCGCCGAGTTATTTGGTAAGGCCAAGGTGGGCACACAAGTGTTGCTTATTTGACGACATTGAGTTTTGACTCGTAAAGGTTTCAAGAATGGATGTTCCCTTCGGCTGGCAGATGCTATTAAAAAAAAGTTACTATGAGGTATTTCTTACGTGCGTTTCATGTTGAGAATCGTGGCGCGCCGTTTTCTGGAGGTTATTTACTATGAAAAAATTCGTTCTTGCCGCTGCTTTGACAGTTGTTGCTTCTTCCGCGTTTGCTGGCTCCATTGCAGATCCGATCATCGAAGCACCAATTATTGTTGAAGAAGCGACCAGCTCTTCTGCAGGCTACATTGTTCCAATCCTGCTTTTGGTTCTGGTTGCAGCAGCAGTTGCTACTGACTAAATTTCAGTCTCCGACTGAACTGAAAAAGGCGGCGCAATGCGCCGCCTTTTTTGCGTCTATTGTTTTGTTCAAAAGAAGATCAGATCCAGCCTGACAGGTTTTCGCGGATTACGTTCGACAGCGCGGCAATATGCGCGTCATCATCGTTCAGACATGGAATATAGGTGAAATGCTCACCACCCGCCTCCTCGAAGCTTTCGAATATCTCTTCGTTGATTTCCTCAAGTGTTTCGATGCAGTCAGCAGAAAAAGCAGGTGCGCAAACGGCGATGTTCTTTTTACCCTGCTCAGCCAGACGCGCAACCTCCTCAACCGTATAGGGCTGTAGCCATTCTTCTGGCCCGAATTTTGACTGGAAGGTGGTTTTGATCTCGGTATCGCCCCACCCTAACCGCTCTTTGAGCAGGCGCGTCGTTTTTTGGCACTGACAGTGATAGGGATCGCCCTCCATTAAATACCGCTTCGGCACGCCGTGATAAGAGCAGACAAGAATATCGGGCCGCGTCTCAAGCTCGGCATATTTCGTCTCGATCGACTTGGCGAGCGCGTCGATATAGTCGGGGCGATCAAAATAGGGCTGTACGGTTCGGCTGGCGGGCTGCCACTTCTCTTTCCCCAGCGCCTCGAAAAACTTGTCACAGGCGGTAGCTGAAGTGGCACCAGCGTAGTGAGGGTAGAGCGGAAAGAAGAGGATTTTCGTACACCCTGCCTTCACCAGCTTCTCAACCTTGCTTTGCGTCGATGGATTTCCGTAGCGCATGCAATATTCGACCAAAACGTCGTCGCCGTAGGTCTTTTTCATCTCCGTCGCGATTTTCGCGGTCTGGGCTTTGGTGATGGTGAGTAGGGGGCTTTCGTTCTGCTCTTCGTTCCAGATCGACTTGTAGGCTGCACCTGAGGTGAAGGGCCGCTTGGTCAGAATCACAAGCTGCAACAAGGGCTGCCAAAGCCATGGGGAATAATCGATCACACGACGATCCGACAGGAACTCACCCAGATAACGGCGCATGGACCAATAGTCGTAGTTGTCCGGCGTCCCGAGATTAGCAACCAGCACGCCAATCTTCGGGCGCGGCACCGGTGGATGATCCGCGTCTGCGTGGATGGGGCATGTTGCCGTCTCTGTGGGGCGCATATCTTTCATCGGGTTGTCCTACATGGTGTGAGCCTTCACATAGTTGGATTTCACGCGGGGTCAATCGCACAGGGGCTTTTCAGGGGTACCGAGCGCGTCGCTCAGCCGCTGTTGTGCTGATCCGGGACGTAGGGGCTGCGGCTGGGAGGCATCTGGCGACCATCCTGTAAGGACCTGCAGCTCAAAGCTCGCCTTCAACCTGCCTGAGGGTGCGGCAAAGTGTTCTGCGTAAAGGTTTTGTGCCTGCTGAAACACGGCGCGGCGCGTGGGGCGGCGCAATCGCGCACTCAGCGCATTGGTTTCACCCATTGCACGCAGGTCGCGCATAAGGTGCCAAATATCGCGATATTCCACAGTAAGCGTAGCGGTATCAGCGACGGGGAGGGCGAATCCCGCGCGCTGTAACAAGCTGCCCAAATCGCGCAATTCCGGCATTGGCGCGATACGCGGCGACAGCCCACCCGTCACAGCAATCTCCGCCTCGCCCAGCGCACGGCGCAACTCTTGCAACGTATCCCCGCCAAAGCTGATCGCGATGAACAGCCCGTCGGGTTTAAGCGCGCGGCGGCATTGGATGAGTTGCCCTACCGGATCATTCGCCCAATGCAGGCCCATTACATGCGCGACCAGATCATGTGATTGTGGAACGAGGTCCAGTGTTTCCGTATCCGGGACAATCTTTGCGTCAGGGTATGATGCCGACCAGAAATCCTCAAAGCCCGTAACAATCGCTGGCGCCGTAAAGGGTTTATTAACCATATCCAGACGATCTTGAAGTTCGTCCGCTGCGGCGGAATGTAGAAACAAACCATCCGGTGTGGCGCGTGCGCGATGTGCGCTAAGGGCGCGAATGTCTGTCATGGGTGTTGTCATAGAAGGGGATATAGGCTGGTGCTTGCGCAACTACAAACAGCAGTGTCGCTGATCTATCCTCCCCGCTGCATCACCTGCGGCGATACGGTCGAGAGTGATTTCGGCCTTTGCGGGACGTGTTGGCGCGACACGGCGTTTCTAGGCGGTATGATTTGTGACTGCTGCGGCGCGCCGCTTCCGGCTGGAGGAGACGGTACAAAACATCATTGTGATACTTGTATGCGAGCGCCAAAACCATGGGTGCAAGGCCGCGCGGCACTGATGTACCGCGATACGGGACGCAAGTTGGTGCTCGCCCTCAAACATGGTGACAGGCAGGAAATGGCCCGGCCTGCGGGCCTGTGGATGGCGAATATGATGCGCGGCCATGTGGCCAAAGATGCGATTGTGGTGCCTGTACCTCTGCATTGGTCGCGGCTGCTCAAGCGTCGGTATAATCAGTCCGCATTACTGGCCAAAGTTGTCGCCGAAAAGCTGAACCTTGAGTGGTGTCCCGATGCGTTGGTGCGGGTACGGCGCACAGTGTCGCTTGACGGTCTGAGCCATGACGCGCGCTTCAAGACCCTTGATAATGCGATCCAGCCTCACCGCAAACGCGGGGGATTGCTCAAGCGGCGGCCTGTTCTCCTGATTGACGATGTGATGACCACGGGGGCCACTTTGATGGCATGCACGCGTGCTTGTATGGATGCCGAGTCTGGCCCCGTGCGCGTTCTGACCCTAGCAAGAGCGGGCAAAGACGCTTAAATCCTTTTCCAACACCTGTTGAAAAGGATCACCAATATGCAACCTGTTGAAATCTACACCTCTCCGCTCTGCGGTTTTTGCCATGCCGCCAAGCGTTTGCTGAGCCAAAAGGGCGTGAGCTTTTCCGAAGTGGATGTGCTCGCCAACCCTGATCGCAAGCCGGAGATGATCCAGCGTGCAGATGGCGCGCGCACTGTTCCGCAGATTTTTGTGGGCGACATTCACGTTGGCGGCTGCGACGAGCTTCACGCGCTTGAACGTGCAGGCAAACTCGACGCGCTGTTGGCCGCATGAAGGCGGCGATCCTCCAGCTGAATGTGAGTGATGACCCGGCTGCCAATCTGACCGTGACACGCGCGATGCTGGGGGATGCTGTATCGCAGGGGGCCGAATTTGTCCTCACGCCGGAGGTGACTAACTGCATCTCGACCAGTCGAGATCATCAGCGCAGCGTGTTGTGTCTTGAAGGCGATGATCCGACGCTGGCAGCTTTGCGGATGGATGCAAAGGCGCTAGGCATTTGGTTGTTGATTGGCTCGCTGGGCCTCAAGACCGATGATGCGGACGGGCGGTTTGCCAATCGTTCCTTCCTGATCAATCCGCAGGGCGAAATCGCTGCCCGTTACGACAAAATCCATATGTTCGATGTGCAGGTCACGCCCACCGAGACATGGAAAGAATCAGCCGCCTATCGTCCGGGTGACCAGGCGATACTGGCGCGCACATCCTTCGCCAATATCGGCATGACCATCTGTTACGATGTCCGGTTTCCTGCGCTCTATCAGGCCTTGGCCGAAGCGGGTGCGCAAATTCTCACCGTGCCCGCCGCATTTTCGCCGGTCACAGGGGCCGCGCATTGGCATACATTGCTACGCGCCCGTGCGATTGAAACGGGTTGTTTTGTCATTGCGCCTGCGCAGACGGGTACGCATGCGAGTGCCGCGCATAAAACACGCGATACCTATGGGCATTCTTTGGTTGTCGCCCCATGGGGGGAAGTGGTTCTGGACGCAGGGACAGATGCAGGGATATATATGTTTGAGTTGGACCTCGCACAGACCGAGACCGCCCGCGCGAAAGTCCCCAGCATGAGCCACAAGCGACCTTTCAACGGACCAGTATGAGCGATGATTCACATACCCTTGCGATTATGCTGTTCAGTGAGGTTCTGGGCGCAGAGCAAATATTGCGCAGCCGTCTGAGCAAGGTGCTGCCCAAGGGCATGGAAATTTCGCATTTCGCTGTGCTGAACAACCTCGCGTGGCGTGATATTGAGCGCTCTCCCGCGCAACTGGCCGAGATTTTCCATGTTACACGTGGTGCGATGACAAACACCCTGACCAAGCTGGAGTGGGCCGGATACATCCATATCCGCCCCGATTGGGACGATGCGCGGCGCAAGGTGGTGAGCATTAGCCCCGCAGGCCGTCAGGCCCGCGAAACTGCGTTGAGCAAGATCGCCCCGATGATCACCAAGGTGGTGGATGACCTTGGTGAAGAGAAAGCGCGGGCCGCCCTGCCGATTCTACGCGAGCTGCGCAAACAGATCGACTAGGTCTTTGGTTTAAGGCTTGTAGTGACGTAGTTCACGCTGAGATCCTTTGCCGACAGGCTCCAACTCCATAAGATCGGGTTGAAGACAAACCCTTTGCGGTCGACCGGCTCCAGCCCTGCTTCGCCCAAAAGTTTATACAGCTCGTCCGGCGTGATGAATTTTGACCATTCATGGGTGCCTTTTGGCAGCCAACGCATGACATGCTCCGCACCGATGATCGCTACAACATAGGATTTTGCGTTGCGGTTGAGGGTGGAGCAAATGTGCAGCCCACCGGGTTTGAGCAACTGACGACAGGCGGTAAGATAGCTGATGGGGGAGGCCACATGCTCCACCACTTCCATGTTCAGCACGATATCGAATTGCTCACCCGCTTCGGCCAAGGCTTCTGCAGTGGTGTGGCGATAATCAATCTCGAGCCCCGACTGTTCAGCATGGATCTGGGCGACAGGGATGTTGCCCGCCGCAGCATCGGCGCCCACAACGGTAGCGCCCAGACGCGCCATCGGCTCGGAGAGCAGGCCGCCACCACAACCGATATCAAGGATTCGCAACCCTTTGAACGGTGCGGGCGCAGTGAGGTCACGGTCAAATTCGCCCGCGATCTGGCTTGTGATGTAGTCAAGGCGGCAGGGGTTGAGCATGTGCAAGGGCTTGAACTTGCCCTCTGTATCCCACCACTCGGCGGCCATAGCTTCGAATTTTGCGACTTCGCCGTCGTCAACGGTGCTTTGATGCGCTTGCATTTTGACGCTCCTGTATTCAATGTCTGCTTTCAAACTATATAGGCTGCTAATGGATAAGACCCACGATCAAAAGCGCGCAGTGCAATATCTGCATCCGCCCATCGACCCGTTCGACCGGCGTATGCTGGCCGTGGGCCAAGGGCATGAGGTATATGTCGAGCAATGCGGCAACCCGAATGGTATCCCCGTTGTGGTATTGCACGGTGGACCTGGTGGCGGGTGTAGCCCGTCGATGCGGCGCTATTTTGACCCTGCCGTCTTTCGTGTGATTCTGTTTGACCAGCGTGGGTGCGGCCGTTCGACCCCGCATGCGTCCTGCACGGATAACACCACATGGCACCTTGTCGCTGACATTGAGCTGATTCGCGAAACGCTGGGAATTGCACAGTGGGTTGTGTTTGGCGGCAGCTGGGGTGCGACACTTTCGCTGATCTATGCCCAAACCCATCCGGCCGCTGTGCGCAATCTGGTTTTGCGCGGTGTGTTCTTGATGACCCAAATAGAGCTTGATTGGTTTTATGGCGGTGGTGCTGGTAAGTTCTGGCCTGAGGTTTGGGACAAGTTTACAGCGCTTGTCCCCGAGAACGAGCGTGACGACTATATCAAAGCCTATCATCGCCGTCTGTTCTCTGACGATATGTCCCAACAGACGCGCTTCGCCCGCGCATGGTCCGGCTGGGAAAACGCTCTGGCCTCTATTTCTTCGACAGGCCAGATGATGGAAGGGCCGGGCGAATATGCGCGGGCGTTTGCACGGCTTGAGAATCACTATTTCATCAACAACGGTTTTCTGGAGTACGATGGTCAAATCCTCGCCCAGATGGATCGTATCGCCCATATTCCTGGTGTCATCGTACAGGGGCGCTATGACATGATCTGTCCACCTGTCAGCGCGTATTCCATCGCTAAAGCATGGCCGAAAGCCGAGCTGAAGATGGTACGTAATGCAGGTCACGCATTGTCTGAGCCGGGGATCAGCGCGGAGTTGGTTCGCGCTATGGACCGGATTGCAATTACATGAGCCGCAAACCCCTTGATCGTCGCGCGCTGTTTTCCAGCGCTGCCGCTGCTGCCCTGCTTGCAGCAACGGGCGTGAGTGCGGGGCCATTGCCGCAGCGCGGTGGTAAGCTGCGCCTTGCGCTGTCAGGCGCGGCGCGGAGTGATGATTGGGAAAACGGTGAGGGGCTGTTCATGCAGGTTGCGCGCCTTGGGCTTGTGTTTGAAACACTGACTGAAGTGGCGGCGGACGGGACATTGCGCGGGGAGCTGGCAACAGCGTGGAGCAGCTCTGCCGATGCGCGCGTCTGGGTCTTTGATCTGCGCAATAGTGTGACCTTTCACGATGGTGCGCCGCTTACTGCCGTCGATGTGGTGCACAGCCTTTCTGCGCTGGGAGACGTTCGTGCGCTTGGCCGAAATCGTGTCGAGATCACTCTTGCTGAGCCCGATCCTGCGTTTCCGTTCACGCTGAGCAATGCTGCGAATATCATCCGCCCTGCGCATAATTCCGGCGCGGGAACCGGCACCGGTCTCTACCGGGTGCGCCATTTCGCGGCAGGTCAGCAGCTTTTGGCAGAGCGTGTACCGACCCATTGGAAAGACGGACAGGCGGGATGGTTTGATGCAGTCGAGCTTGTCTCGATCCCGTCTGATGTTGTGCGCGCACAGGCTGTCGCCGAATATCTGGTGGATGGTGCCGACATTGCCGATGCTGCCACGCTAACCGGTTTTGATGATATCGCCGTTTGGGATGGTCAGGCCGTTGCGCGCAGTGTGGCGATGCCCATGACACTGGGGCGCGGCGTGTTTGACGATCTACGCGCGCCGCAACGGTGGTGGGGGGCTTGATGTTCTGCTGCACCGCGCGTATATGAATTTCAACAGCGCGTCGCTCGGGTCCAAACCAAGCGCCCACCGAACCTGATACACGGGCCGCGCGCCCGTTTTTTTGTGCCTAAAGTAAATGCCTGAACCTAAGTGAGAATATGAACAACGATCTGATCGCAAAAGCAGCTATGGACCGGCGTCTCGCCGAGATCATCACACCTGTCATCGAGGATATGGGGTATGAGCTGGTGCGCGTCCGTTTGATGAGCGGGAAAACCTCGACTTTGCAGATCATGGCGGACAAGCCTGATGGCGGTATCGAAGTTGACGATCTCGCGCAGATTAGCACTGCTGTTGGTGCTGTTCTGGATGTAGAGGATCCAATCATTGACGAATACGCGCTTGAAGTTTCCAGCCCGGGCATCGACCGCCCGCTGACGCGCCTCAAGGATTTCGCGAATTTCGAAGGCTATGAGGCCAAGATCGAAACCGATGATCTGATCGACGGGCGCCGCCGTTTTAAGGGTGAGCTGGCAGGCGTTGAAGGTAACGAAGTACTGATCAACATCGAAGAAGGCACCGTGGGCCTTCAGTTCGAATGGCTGACAGATGCCAAGCTGGTTCTGACAGACGAGCTGATCAAAGAAATGCTACGCCAACGCAAAGCGTCTGGTGTAATTGACGAGACTCAATTCGATGAAGTTCAGACGCACTTGTCTGACGAGGGAGAAAAATAATGGCCATTACATCCGCAAACCAGCTTGAGCTTTTGCAAACTGCCGAAGCTGTAGCACGTGAAAAGATGATCGATCCCGTACTGGTGATCGAAGCGATGGAAGAGTCCCTCGCTCGGGCGGCCAAATCGCGTTATGGCGCGGAGATGGACATTCGCGTGGCGATTGACCGTAAGACGGGTCGCGCGACCTTTACGCGTGTGCGGACAGTTGTGGCGGATGAAGAGCTTGAGAACTATCAGGCTGAATTCACAGTGGTCCAAGCGAAAGAATATATGGCCGATCCTGAAGTGGGTCAGGAGTTTGTTGAAGAAGTCCCGCCGGTAGAGATGGGCCGGATTGCGGCACAGTCGGCCAAGCAGGTCATCTTGCAAAAGATCCGCGAAGCAGAGCGTGATCGCCAGTTCGAGGAATTCAAAGACCGTGCAGGCACGATCATCAACGGTTTGGTCAAGCGTGAAGAGTACGGCAACGTCATCGTTGATGTGGGTGCCGGTGAAGCGATCCTGCGCCGCAACGAGAAAATTGGCCGCGAATCGTACCGTCCGAACGACCGTATCCGCGTCTACATCAAGGAAGTGCGCCGCGAGCAGCGCGGCCCACAGATTTTCCTGTCGCGTACCGCACCAGAATTCATGGCCGAGCTCTTCAAAATGGAAGTGCCGGAAATTTATGACGGGATCATCGAGATCAAAGCTGTTGCCCGTGACCCCGGTTCACGCGCCAAGATTGCCGTGATCTCCTATGACAACTCTATCGACCCTGTCGGTGCTTGCGTTGGTATGCGCGGTAGCCGTGTTCAGGCTGTTGTGAACGAGCTTCAGGGTGAAAAAATCGACATCATCCCATGGAATGACGATCAGCCGACGTTCCTCGTGAATGCGCTCCAGCCTGCTGAAGTGTCCAAGGTTGTTCTAGACGAAGAAGCTGGCAAGATCGAAGTTGTTGTACCGGAAGAGCAGCTGTCCCTGGCGATTGGTCGTCGTGGCCAGAACGTGCGCCTTGCGTCGCAGCTGACGGGTCTCGATATTGATATCATGACCGAAGAGCAGGAAAGCCAGCGCCGTCAGGCAGAGTTTGAACTGCGTACAAAGCTGTTTATGGATAACCTTGATCTGGACGAGTTCTTTGCCCAGTTGTTGGTGTCCGAAGGGTTCACCAACCTTGAAGAAGTGGCCTATGTCGAAGTTGACGAACTGCTGGTCATCGACGGCGTGGACGAGGCGACAGCGGGCGAATTGCAGGCCCGTGCGCGTGATGTGCTTGAGGCACAAAACACCGCAGCTCTTGAGGCCGCTCGTGCGCTGGGCGCTGAGGACAGCTTGATCAACTTTGAAGGCCTGACGCCACAAATGGTCGAAGCTCTTGCCAAGGATGATGTGAAAACTCTCGAAGATTTCGCCACTTGTGCGGATTGGGAACTGGCCGGTGGCTGGACCACGGAGAACGGGGAGCGGGTCAAGGATGACGGCACGCTTGAGCCCTTCGAGATGACACTCGAAGAAGCGCAAACCATGATCATGACGGCCCGTGTTATGCTGGGTTGGGTTGATCCTGCTGATCTTGAAGCTGACGCCGAAGACGACGTCGAAGCAGACGAGGAGGCCGAGGCCTGATCGTAGGCCTCGGGTAGGACCAGTATGGGACGCGGTGGCGCATCCAAAGATCGTGAGAGCGGGGAAGAGCGTAAGTGCCTTGCCACAGGCGAAGTGCACCCAAAATACCGGTTGATACGTTTCGTTGTTGGACCGGAAGGTCAGGTTTTCGCGGATGTTATGGGCAAATTGCCTGGTCGCGGTATGTGGGTGACAGCAGATCGTGCTGCACTCGAACTGGCGGTGAAGAAGGGGTTGTTCTCGCGTAGCGCGAAGCAGCCTGTTAAAATACCAGAGAATCTGGTGGACGAAGTTGAAAAGCAGTTGGCCCGCCGTGTGGTGGACCTCATCTCCATGCAGCGCAAAGCGGGTAAAGCCATCGCAGGCTATGAGAAGGTCAAGAGCTGGCTGCAAACAGAAGAAGCCTTAGTGTTGATCCAAGCTGTGGACGGATCAGGACGCGGCAAATCAAAACTGAGCACTCCGCACTATGGACACTATATCGGGTGTCTGACGGCGGATGAATTGGGTTTGGCATTCGGTCGCCAAACTGTGATACATGGGGCGCTCGCCTCTGGTGGACTCACTCTACGTGTTGTAGAGGAAGCTCACAGACTGAACGGCGTGCGCAAAAACGAGGCTGGTATCGACCAGCCGAAAGGATAGACGAGCTAGATGAGCGATAATGACGGCAGAAAAACACTGGGCCTCGGTGGCTCACGTCCCAGCAACGTAAAGCAAAGCTTTAGCCATGGGCGGACCAAGAATGTTGTAGTGGAGACCAAGCGCAAGCGCGTTGTGGTTCCCAAGCCTGGTGGGCAAAAGCCAAGCGGCCCGGGTGCGGGCCCTGTTGGTGATCCTACCAAGCGTCCCGCAGGTATTACAGATTCCGAAATGGAACGTCGCCTGAAGGCTGTTCAAGCTGCGAAAGCGCGTGAGGTCGAAGAGGCCGCAACGCGAGCCGCTGAAGAGAAAGCGCGCGCAGAAGACCGCGAGCGCCGCCGTGCGGAGATCGACGCCAAAGAGGCGGAAGACAAGGCCCGCGAAGCAAGCCTCAAGGCGAAGGCCGAAGATGAAGAGCGCGCTAAGCGTGATGCGGAAGCAGCAGCCCAAGCGGCAGCCCGCCCAGCATCCGAGCCTGCGGCAGCCCGCGCTGCGCCCAACAAGGCGCTCCCCTCTGCCACGCCGCGCAAGACAGAGCGTGACCGTGAGGAAACCAACAAGAAGAACCGCCAGGACGATGATCGCCGGTCAGGTAAGCTGACCGTTAATCAGGCGATGCGTGGTGGCGAAGGCGGCCGTCAGCGCTCCATGGCGCAGATGAAGCGTAAGCAAGACCGTGCCCGTGCGAAAGCGATGGGCGGTAATGTTGAGCGCGAGAAGATCATTCGCGACGTGCAGTTGCCACCAGCGATTGTTGTCTCCGAGTTGGCCGCACGTATGGCTGAGAAGACAGGCGCAGTTGTAAAAGCACTGATGAACAGTGGCCTGATGATCGGTCAGAACGAGACGATTGATGCCGACACAGCAGAGCTCATCATCGAGGAGTTCGGCCACAAGGTTGTGCGCGTTTCCGATGCTGACGTCGAAGACGTGATCAAGTTGGAAGTAGACGATGCGGCCGATCTGGTTGGTCGCCCACCCGTCATCACCATCATGGGCCACGTTGACCACGGTAAAACATCTTTGCTTGATGCGATCCGTAAGGCAAAAGTTGTCGCAGGCGAGGCCGGTGGCATCACCCAGCACATTGGTGCATATCAGGTCACAACCGAGGGTGGGCAGGTTCTGTCATTCCTCGATACCCCTGGCCACGCGGCCTTTACCTCCATGCGCTCACGCGGTGCACAGGTAACAGATATCGTGGTTCTGGTTGTTGCGGCGGATGATGCTGTGATGCCTCAGACGATTGAGGCGATTGCCCACGCGAAGGCGGCCAAAGTGCCGATGATTGTGGCGATCAACAAGGTCGATAAGCCAGCGGCAGACCCTGACAAAGTGCGGGCCGCCTTGCTGCAGCACGAAGTTATCGTCGAAAAAATGTCAGGTGATGTACAGGACGTCGAAGTTTCCGCAATCACAGGCCAAGGCCTTGATGAACTGCTTGAAGCGATTGCGCTGCAATCCGAGATCCTTGAGCTGAAAGCCAACCCTGATCGTGCCGCTGTTGGCGCCGTGATCGAGGCAAAGCTGGATGTGGGTCGTGGTCCTGTTGCAACCGTTCTGATCCAGAACGGTACGTTGCGGACCGGTGATATTTTCGTTGTAGGTGAGCAGTACGGTAAAGTTCGCGCGCTAATCGATGATCAGGGAAATCGCATCAAAGAAGCGGGACCTTCCGTTCCTGTCGAGGTTCTTGGTCTGAACGGCACACCCGAAGCGGGTGACGTGCTGAACGTAACTGATACCGAAGCGCAGGCGCGTGAAATCGCGGAGTACCGTGCAAACGCTGCCAAAGACAAGCGTGCAGCAGCGGGTGCGGCAACGACACTCGAACAGCTGATGGCGAATGCCAAAGCGGATGAAGATGTGTCCGAGCTGCCCATTCTGGTCAAAGCTGACGTGCAGGGTTCTGCCGAAGCGATTGTTCAGGCGATGGAGAAAATCGGTAATGACGAAGTCCGTGTTCGCGTCCTGCACTCAGGTGTTGGTGCGATCACCGAGACAGATGTTGGCCTTGCCGAAGCGTCAGGTGCACCAATCATGGGCTTCAACGTCCGTGCAAACGCATCTGCCCGCAACACCGCCAACCAGAAAGGTGTCGAAATCCGCTACTACTCGATCATCTACGATCTGGTGAACGATGTGAAAGCGGCGGCTTCTGGCCTGCTCAGCAATGAGATCAAAGAAACCTTTATCGGCTACGCCAATATCAAAGAGGTCTTCAAGGTCACGGGTATCGGCAAAGTTGCAGGTTGTTTGGTCACCGAAGGGGTGGCACGCCGCTCCGCTGGTGTACGTTTGCTGCGCGACAACGTGGTTATTCACGAGGGCACTCTCAAGACGCTCAAGCGCTTCAAGGACGAGGTGCCAGAGGTCCAGTCAGGTCAGGAATGTGGTATGGCGTTCGAGAACTACGACGATATCCGTCCGGGCGATGTGATCGAAATCTTCACACGTGAAGAAGTGACACGTACGCTGACCTAATCGGCGGCTGGTAATACAATAGAAGAAGGGGACGGTGCAAAACACCGTCCCCTTTTTGCTATCATGCTTTGGTCAGTATTACTTTTTGGTCACAGGCACGCCGGAATAAATCGTATTGTCGACCTGAACCGCAATGCGGCCATCTGGCATCGACCGGACAAATGTCCCTTGAATGGAAACGCTGCTTCCTAATGTGATTGTACGTAGCATTCTAATCCTCCCCAGAACTATGCCTAAGTAGCGTACAACGAACTGTCCCAGTTTCCACAACAATCTTATACAAATCTGCTTATTGTACTAATTTGCGAGAAACTGCCAAATACCAACTAAAGCCAATCGCGCAAGACCGCGATGAGCGGAATATCAGCTTCTGGCATAGGATAATCGCGCATTTCTAAGGGCTTGACCCATTTTAGGACCTGTCCTTCGCGAGGTTGTGGAGTGCCTTCCCACTTGCGGCAGGCAAACAGGGGCATCATCAGATGGAAATCATCGTATGAGTGGCTTGCGAATGTGAGCGGAGCCAGACAAGAAGCCCAAGTATCAATCCCAAGCTCTTCGTTAAGCTCGCGGATCAGCGCCGCTTCGGGTGTCTCGCCGGTCTCTACCTTACCGCCTGGAAACTCCCAAAGCCCTGCCATGGATTTTCCCGGTGGACGTTGCGCAAGCAGGACGCGGCCGTCGACATCGATCAGCGCGACCGCAGACACCAGCACCATCTTCATGAGCGGTAGTCGGCATTGATGCTGATATATCCGTGGGTCAAATCGCAGGTCCAGACTGTTGCCGTGCCGGATCCAATGCCAAAATCAACGCCGATCACGATGTTTTGGCCCTTCATATGATTCGCAGTCGCCTCTTCGGAATAGCCTTCGCTTCGCCACCCGTCTTTGGCTACTTCGACATCTCCGAATCGAATGCTAAGACGGTCACGATCCGCTGCGGCACCTGATTTTCCAACCGCCATGACAACGCGACCCCAATTCGGGTCCTCGCCTGCGATAGCAGTCTTGACCAGAGGGGAGTTGGCGACAGACATGGCGTGAATTTTTGCATCCGCATCGTTCGCAGCGCCCGTCACGACAATTTCTACGAACTTGGTGGCCCCTTCGCCGTCCCGTACCACTTGATGTGCAAGGTCAAGCATCACAGCATGAAGCGCGCTGACAAATCCGTCATGGCCCTCCACGGATACGCCGCTGGCAGCCGTTGCCGCAACAATCAAGGTGTCGGAGGTTGAGGTGTCGCTGTCCACGGTTATGGCGTTGAATGTCTTCTCGTTGCTCTGTGAGACAATCGCTTGGAGTGCCTCTTGCCCGATTTCCGCATCGGTAAAGATATAGACCAGCATCGTCGCCATATCGGGCGCGATCATGCCAGATCCCTTTGCAATGCCCGCAATAGAGACAGTTTTACCCTCAATTTCTAATGTGGCGGAGGACCCTTTAGGAAAGGTGTCGGTTGTCATGATGGCCATTGCAGCGTCTGCAATTCCATCCGCTTTTGTGCAAGCGACGAGCGATGTTAGGGCTGCGGTAATGCGATCATGGGGCAATGGCTCCCCGATAACACCGGTAGAGGAGGTGAAGACGCGCGCCTGCGGCAGATCGCAAGCCGCTGCTACAGCTGCCGTGATTGCCTCGACCGAGGCGGTGCCGCCCTTACCGGTAAAAGCGTTGGAGTTCCCTGAATTCACAAGAATCGCCGCTGCCGCATCGCTTGGATGGCCCAGCTTTGCCTGACAGTCGAGCACTGACGCAGAGCGCGTCGCAGATCGGGTGAACGCGCCCGCAACCACCGTGCCGGGTATCAGAGCGGCCAACATTACATCGGTGCGGCCCTCATATTTTACCCCCGCTGCGGCAGTGGAAAACGTCACCCCCTCGATCACTGGAAGGGAGGGAAACGCAGCGGGCGCCAGAGGAGAAACAGCGGTGATCTTTGCCATGGTTTTGCTTACTCCAGCACGTTTACTTGTTTGATGACGGATGGGTTGATGCCCTCCGCGCCACTGCGGTCTACGTCTGCAGCTGCTGTCACTTCCTCGATCTTTGTTTGCGCGCGGATCTCGCGAATTTGGAGCTCGATTTGTTCGCGGACTTCTTCCAATGCGGGCGCGTTCGGTACGCGGGTCTCGTTGAGGCGAATGATATGCCAGCCGAACTGGGTTTTCACGGGCGCGGAAATTGTTTCGGGTTCCATCGCGACAACGGCCTGTTCAAACTCGGGTACCATTGCACCCGTGCCGAACCATCCAAGCTGTCCGCCATTAGGGCCGGACGGGCCTGTGGATTTCTCGAGTGCGACTGCGGCAAACTCTGCGCCACCCTCTAGGGCTGCGACGACTTCCAATGCCGCCTCTTCCGTTTCGACCAGAATGTGCGATGCGTTGTATTCCGGCTCTTGGTCTACATTGCTGTACTCGGCTTCATATGCCGCTTGCACTTCCGCTTCGTCCAGCGGGCCTTTCATGATAGTGTTGATCGCTTCACCAGCGGTGAGCGAACGGCGCTCGTTTTCGATCTGAATTTCAACGCGCTTTGGAAGCTCGGCGGTGAACTGCTGCTCAAGAGCGGACTGCTGAACCAGCTGGTCGAGGATGCCCTGAAACAGCACATCATCGGGCAATTCCTGATATTGTTGCGGCAGGCTAGCCCATGCCACGATCATGTGACCGACAGTGATTTCGGTGTCACCGACGGTTGCTACAACAACGGATGGGTCCGCCGTGAGTGTCTCCTGAGCGGATGCTGGAAGGGCAAGGGCGGCGGCAATTGCCAAAGGTGCCAGAAAAGTGAGTCGTTTTTGCATGGATCGTCCTATCATTCCGGCAGTATGTGGCCGGTTACATTGACTTGCTACATGGTGGCCCTTACATCGCTGTTGGGCGCGGCGTATCGCCACCAATCTCCCATCCTATCTATGGACTGGGTGTTTGCTGGGCAAGCAGATCGCGCAATAGAATTTAAACTTCGGCTGGAGATCGCATGCTGGGACTTGGAAAAATCACCAAAAAGGTTTTTGGAACGCCAAATGATCGTAAGATCAAGGCCGCCCGCCCGATTGTCGAGAAGGTCAACGCGCTTGAGCCCGAGTTCCAGCAACTCAGCGATGAGCAGATCAAGGACAAGACCGAAGAGTTGGCGACGCGTGCTCTGAAAGGCGAAAGCCTTGATGATCTTCTACCCGAAGCGTTTGCGAACTGTCGTGAGGGTGCGCGCCGCACGTTGGGCCTGCGGGCTTTTGATACACAGCTGATGGGTGCAATTTTCCTGCACCAAGGGAACGTGGCCGAGCAGAAAACGGGTGAGGGTAAGACGCTCACTGCGACCTTTGCGGCCTATCTCAATGCGCTAACGCACAAGGGTGTGCACATTGTAACCGTGAACGAATATCTGGTTAAACGCGACGCCGAGTGGATGGGCAAAGTGTTTGCCTCCGTTGGCCTCACCACCGGTTATATCGTGCCGAACATGCCAGACGACCTTAAGCGTGCAGCCTATGACTGTGATATCACCTACACCACCAATAACGAGCTTGGCTTTGACTACCTGCGCGACAACATGAAGGCCGAGCTGAGCGAGATTTTCCAAAAGCAACACAACTTTGCCATTGTGGATGAGGTCGACAGCATCCTGATCGATGAGGCGCGCACGCCGCTGATCATCTCTGGCCCGTCCGATGACCGCTCTGACATGTATCTCACGATTAATACCGTGATCCCCACCCTTATGCCTGAGCATTACGAGCTGGACGAGAAGACCCGCAACGTGACTTTCACCGACGAGGGGATCGAATTCCTCGAAGATCAGCTCCGCGCCCGCGAAATGCTGGAGGAGGGGATGACCCTCTATGATCCGGAGAGTACGTCCATCGTTCACCACGTTAACCAAGGTCTGCGCGCACACAAGTTGTTCGAAAAAGATAAAGATTACATCGTGCGCGAAGGTGAAATTGTTCTGATTGACGAATTCACAGGCCGCATGATGTCAGGTCGCCGTCTGGGTGATGGCTTGCATCAAGCGATTGAGGCCAAAGAGGGCGTCGACATCAAGCCCGAGAACATCACTCTCGCCTCTGTGACGTTCCAGAACTACTTCCGCTTGTATGAAAAGCTGGCAGGTATGACCGGTACGGCCCTGACTGAGGCTGATGAATTCATGGAAATCTATGGCCTAGGCGTCGTCGAAGTTCCGACCAATGTGGCGATTGCCCGTGTTGATGAAGACGATGCCGTCTACCGCACGGCCGCTGAGAAATACGCGGCGATGATCGAGAAGACGAAAGAGGCACATGGCCGCGGGCAGCCTTGCCTTGTCGGCACCACCTCTATCGAGAAGTCCGAGATGCTGAGCAAGATGCTTGAAGCTGAAGGTATCAAACACAATGTTCTGAACGCGCGCCAGCATGAGCAGGAAGCGCAGATTGTTGGCGATGCCGGTAAATTCAATGCTGTCACCATCGCGACTAACATGGCGGGCCGCGGTACGGATATTCAGCTGGGCGGTAACGTCGAGCTGAAGGTGCTTGAAGCGCTTGCCGCCGATCCTGAGGTCGATCCCGTTGAATTGCGTACGCGCATCGAGGCAGAGACAGCTGACGAGAAGAAGAAAGTTATCGAAGCCGGTGGCCTGTTTGTTTTGGCCTCTGAGCGCCACGAGAGCCGCCGCATTGACAACCAGCTGCGTGGTCGCTCCGGCCGTCAGGGTGATCCCGGGCGTTCGTCCTTCTTTCTGTCGCTTGAAGACGACCTGATGCGTATTTTCGGCTCCGAGCGGTTGGAGAAAGTACTAACCTCACTTGGCCTCAAAGAAGGCGAAGCGATCATTCACCCTTGGGTGAACAAATCGCTTGAGCGCGCGCAGGCGAAGGTCGAGGGTCGCAACTTTGACATGCGCAAGCAGCTGTTGAAGTTTGATGACGTGATGAATCAACAGCGCAAAGTGATCTTTGGCCAGCGCCGCGATATCATGGAGAGCCAAGACCTGCATGAGATCACCGAAGACATGCGCCACCAGATGATCGACGACATGATCGAGCAGTACATGCCGCCCAAAACATACGCGGACCAGTGGGACACCGAAGGCTTCTACGCCGCCGTGATCGAGCAGTTGGGCGTGGATGTGCCGGTGATCGCATGGTGCGAGGAAGACGGCGTTGATGACGAGGTCATCCGTGCGCGTCTGATCGAGGCGACAGACAAGCTAATGGCGGAAAAGGCCGAGAAGTTTGGCCCTGAGAACATGCGCAATATCGAAAAGCACTTCTTGCTCCAGACCATCGACGCAAAATGGCGCGATCACCTTCTCACGCTTGAGCATCTTCGCTCGGTCGTGGGATTCCGTAGCTATGCGCAGCGCGATCCACTCAACGAGTATAAGAACGAATCGTTCCAGCTCTTTGAGGGTATGCTTGACGGTTTGCGGCAGGATGTGACCCAACGGTTGTCACGGATCGAGCCGGCAAATGAAGAAGAACAGCAGCGCATCATTGAACAGATGATGGAACGGCAAAAAGCGGCAGCAGAAGAAAACGGCGAAGCTGTGGAAACAACCGCCCCATCGGAAAACCCCGACAATGGATTTGACGAAAATGACCCGTCGACATGGGGTAATCCGGGCCGAAATGACTTATGCCCTTGCGGGTCTGGCGAAAAATTCAAGCACTGCCACGGGCGTTTGAGCTGAGAGCATTAACAAAGAATCGCCATATTAACAGCGCGGGGCTGCCCTATTGCAGCCCCGTTTGCGTGTGATCACTGGACCTGAGCTATTCCGTAGCAAGGGACCGAGATTATGAAATATCGCAAAGAAGTGATAACAACCGCTGGAACGCTGGCCTGTGCAATCGGGATCGGATTTTTCATGCAACAGGGTGCTTCAGCGCCGACACCTGAATATCAGGGTGCGACGTTGGAAAATGCTGAAGCTTCCGTGCTCGATGTTGAGGAGATTATTCTGACCTCCGCAGAGTTCGCAGATGATTTCATCGCTCCGAATGCGGAAGAGGCGGAAACGCTAGCCGCTCCACAAGAGATCATTGCACCCAAGGCCGGAGCTCTTCCTATTGTGCTTGGAGCGGCGAGAGCAGATGTTCTTCAGTCGCAAAGCGCCGTTGACCCAAGTGTACCAGAGGCGCAGGCCGATGCAGCGTGCGAGGTTACAGCCACCGCACGCCCTGTCGCGGCTGCAATGGTCAATCTGAGCTTATCCGCGCCATGCTTGCCACAAGAGCGTGTAACCGTTCATCACGCGGGTCTTTTGTTCAGTCAATCTACAGATGACGCGGGTGCTTTTGACATCACCGTGCCCGCAATGGCGACGGATGCAACATTTGTTGTGGCGTTTACCAACGGTGACGGCGCTGTCGCCCAGACAACCGTGGACGAGCTTGGTGACTTCGACCGTGTGGCACTTCAATGGAAGGGCGATACCGGCTTTGAGCTGCATGCCCGTGAATTTGGTGCCGATTACGGCAGTGAGGGCCATGTCTGGTCCGGTGCCATGCGCGATATGACTTATGCTGTGACGGGCCAGGGGGGATATCTCTCCCTCTTGGGTGATCCTGACGTGCCAGATGGGTCGCTCGCCGAGGTCTATACCTTCCCAGCGGAAACAGCGCAAAGCGGGGGAGATATTTTCCTCAGTGTTGAGACCGAAGTGGGAAACAATAACTGCGGTTTGGAGATCGAAGCACAAACCCTACAGACGTTTAGCGGCAAAGATATCACATCCCGCAATTTGACGCTGTCAGTTCCGGACTGTGAAGCCGCTGGGAACTTTCTTGTGTTGAATAATCTGTTTGAAGACCTGAAAGTTGCGTCCATTAACTAACGCAACGCCGAGGTCCCATGATCAAAGTGATAGGTGTGGCGGTTTTCGCCGCACTTTCTCTGTTTGGTACTACCCTGTCAGTTCATGCACAGGACATTACGCTCACTTCGCGCGACAGCGAGGTGGCGTTGAGTGGGACGTTGCTTGGATTTGACGGAGAGTTTTACCGCCTGCGCACTGAATACGGTGAGCTAACTGTCGACGGCTCCGGTGTGCTGTGTGATGGGCCGGGTTGCCCGAACTTACAGGACTTTGTCGCAGAGCTTTCGATTTCGGGTGCGCCGACATTAGGTGCTGTTGTCATGCCCGCGCTGATTGAGACCTTTGCTCAGAAGCATGACTACCTCACCGAACGTGAAGCAGGTGAGGATTCCACGACATTCACTTATTTGATCCGCCGTGCAGATGACGGAAAGCTGGCGGCCCGCTTTCATTTCCGTGTGACGAACACGGACGAGGGGTTTGCCGATCTGCTCGCCGATGAAGCGGATATCGTGATGTCCTTGCGTGAAATTCGCCCCACTGAACGCGCGCGCGCGCGCGAGGCTGGCATGGGTGACATGACGGGCATCAACCGCAGTCGTGTATTGGCGTTGGATGCAATTGTACCTGTGGTGTCGGGAAATAACCCTGTTCGTGGAATTTCGCCTGCAAAGCTGGCGCTGGTCTTGGCAGGGCAGATTACCAATTGGCAGGACTTTGGTGGACCGGATGTTCCTATTGATCTGCACCTACCTGATGACGCCTCCGGTTTGGGACAGGCGATCGTAGACCAATTATTGCGACCCTCAAATCTTAGCACATTGTCAGGTGATGCAACGCGACATGCAACGCCGGTGGCGTTGGCGGATGCAGTTGCGCGGGATACATTTGCGCTGGGGCTTACCAGCTATGCGGATCGGGCTGAGACGCAGGCGCTTATGCTGACAGGCACGTGCGGTTTCTCGATGCAGGCGTCGCGCCGGACAATCAAAACAGAGGATTACCCTCTGACAGCGCCGATGTTCCTCTACTTTCCTGCACGCCGCTTGCCGCAATTGGCGCGGGAGTTTTTGGCATTTACCCGAGGACCAGCTGCGCAGATTGTCATCCGTCGTTCAGGTTTCGTGGACCAGACACCAGAGGAGATCACCGTCGAGGAACAGGGCAACCGCTTTACCAATGCGATCCTGCAAGCAGGGACCGAAATTACCCTTGGTGAATTGCAGCGCATGACATCGACCCTGACACCGATGGCGCGATTAAGCACATCATTCCGGTTTGAGGCGGGGTCTGTTCGGTTGGATGCCCAATCGCGCTCTAATGTGCAGCAATTGGCGCGCGCCTTGGAGGTTGGTCAATACGATGCGCGTCGATTGTTGTTTGTCGGGTTCAGTGACGGGAACGGCGCGGCACAGGCAAACCGCGAGATCGCGCTGCGCCGTGCTGATGCGGTGCGCCGCGCCGTGAGTGAGGCAGCGGTGACGGCTAATCTTGGGCGCGTGGAATTAGGCATAGATGCCTTTGGCGAAGCGATGCCAATGGCCTGTGATGATAGCAGTTGGGG
>CBDTVN010000002.1:0-68243 GCA_965364195.1 uncultured Sulfitobacter sp.
GCTTTTTCTTCTTTGATCTCTTCACCAGTTTCCTGATCGACCACTTTCATGGACAGGCGCACTTTGCCGCGATCGTCAAAGCCCAAGAGCTTCACTTTCACTTCCTGACCTTCTTTCAGAACATCTGAAGGGTGGTTCAGGCGGCGGTTTTCGATCTGGGATACGTGCACCAGGCCGTCGCGCTTGCCAAAGAAGTTCACGAAGGCACCGAAATCGACGATCTTCACAACCGTACCAGTGTAGACCATGCCCTCTTCAGGCTCGGCTACGATGGACCAGATCATGTCGTAGGCTTTCTTGATCGAGTCGGCGTTTGGTGACGCGATCTTGATGATGCCTTCGTCGTTGATGTCGACCTTTGCGCCGGACACTTCGACGATCTCGCGGATAACTTTACCGCCAGAACCGATGACTTCGCGGATTTTATCCGTTGGGACCTGCATGGTCTCGATGCGTGGTGCGTGGACAGAGAATTCCTGCGCGCCCGTGATGGATTTCGCCATCTCACCGAGGATATGCAGACGACCCGCTTTGGCCTGAGCCAAGGCTTTTTCCATGATCTCGGGCGTGATGCCTGCGATCTTGATGTCCATCTGCAGTGACGTGATACCTGCTTCGGTACCGGCCACTTTGAAGTCCATATCGCCGAGGTGGTCTTCGTCACCCAAGATGTCGGACAGGATCGCGTAGGAGCCGTCCTCTTCGAGGATCAGGCCCATGGCAACACCGGCAACTGCGGATTTGAGCGGAACGCCCGCATCCATCATTGAGAGCGAGCCACCACAAACGGACGCCATGGAAGACGAGCCGTTGGATTCGGTGATCTCGGACACCAGACGAATGGTGTAGGGGAAGTCTGTCGCGGCGGGCAGAACGGCCTGAAGGGCGCGCCATGCGAGTTTACCGTGACCGATTTCGCGGCGACCTGGAGGGCCCACGCGGCCCACTTCACCAACCGAATAGGGAGGGAAGTTATAGTGCAGCAAGAAGTTGGATTTGAAGTTGCCGTGCAGTGCGTCGATGAACTGCTCGTCGTCTCCGGTGCCCAATGTCGTGACCACAAGGCCCTGCGTCTCGCCACGTGTAAACAAGGCGGAGCCGTGTGTACGGGGCAGGATGCCGGTCTGGGATACGATTTCACGGATCTCGTCAGTCTTACGACCATCGATACGCGTACCCGTCTTCACAACGTCACCGCGCAGGATGGAGGCTTCAAGACCTTTCATCGCGGAGCCGAGGTTTGCGTCGGCCAGTTGCTCTTCGGAGAGCGCCGCTTTGATCACATCGCGCGCTGCGTCAACAGCGGCGGTGCGCTCTTGCTTGTCACCAATTGCGAATGCGGCGCGCATGTCTTTCTCGCCCGCTTTCTTAACGGCGGCGGACAGATCGGAGTAATCGACAGGCTGGAAGTCAAACGGCTCTTTCGCCGCTGTCTCTGCCAGATCAACGATCAGGTCGATAACCGGTTGGATTTGCGCGTGTGCAAACTTAACCGCACCCAACATCTCTTCTTCGCTCAGTTCGTATGCTTCTGATTCAACCATCATCACGGCGTCTTTGGTGCCTGCAACAACAAGGTCCAAACGCTGGTCAGGGTTGTTCTTGAGGTCCTGCATGTCATCGATTTCAGGGTTCAGGACGTACTGACCTTGCTCGAAACCAACGCGGCAAGCGGCGATTGGGCCCATGAATGGCGCGCCGGAAATGGTCAGCGCAGCAGAGGCCGCAATCATCGCAACCATATCAGGATCGTTGACCAAATCGTGGGACAGCACGGTACACATCACCAGCACTTCGTTTTTGAAGCCGGGGACGAACAGCGGGCGGATCGGACGGTCGATCAGACGGCTTGTCAGCGTTTCTTTTTCAGAAGGGCGTGCTTCGCGCTTGAAAAAGCCGCCGGGGATTTTGCCCGCAGCGTAATATTTCTCGTTGTAGTGCACGGTCAGCGGGAAGAAATCCTGACCCGGCTTTTGCTTGCGTGCGAATGTCACGTTCGCCATCACGGACGTCTCGCCGTATGTGGCGATGACGGAACCGTCGGCTTGACGCGCAACTTTCCCTGTTTCCAGTGTCAGCGTCTCTTCGCCCCACTGCATGCTTTTCTTAACTTCGTTAAACATCATCGTTTCCTTGTTGGCCCATTGGCCTTTGCATAGAGGGCGTATTCCCTCTGACCCCTGTATTTCCACGCCAGCGCTGGGGTCTTGGCATCGGGCGGGTAGATGGACGGGCTGTACAGGAGATTGGGGAGGATGGGAAGGGAGGGGGATTGGGAGTGTATAGGTGGTTTGCCAACTTCCGGTATGCGGACAAGGTGGGCCTTCGCTTCAGGTGCACCAGTGTCGGGTTTGGAGTAGCTTTCAACCATCGGTCCCCTATTGAGCCGAATTGTCCGTAGGCTTACCGTGATGCAGTAGCCTCGTTGCAAAAAACTGAATTTCCCGAAAGGAACACGCTCCATGATTGCTTACGTTACCGTTGGTGCAGATGACATTGCGCGCGCAAAACGGTTTTATTCTGCGTTCCTGCCCGCCCTTGATTACGGGTTGGAGGAAGGTCCTGAGGGCCTGAGCTACGCACTGCCGGAACAGCCAGGTCAGTCGGCCGCTCTGCCAGATTTCTACGTTAAACCAACCTTCGATGGATGTGCAGCTTCAGCCGGGAACGGCGCTATGATTGCATTCGAGGCCCGCAGTCAGAGTCAAGTTCGAGACCTCCATGCGGCGGCACTTGATGCGGGCGGATTAGATGAAGGACAGCCCGGTTTCCGCGATTCTTATGGACCTCGTTTTTATGTTAGTTACCTTCGTGATCCTCAGGGCAACAAGATTGCGCTGTTCTCTAGCGACCCGAAGGAACCCGGACGAGACGGTTAACGAAGGCCATTGCGATTTTTCCGCAGCATGGATCAATACGGGTTTAAACCCGCCGCGCGCATTAACCCGCTTCTAGAATCCGGTGCGCTTCCCGCAAGGCATCAACCAGCCCTGCCAGAAACCCGTCAGCCGAAACATCAATCAGCGCCTTGCCTTCTTCATCCTGCAGCGTGAACGGCTGATCCGCCAATTTCTCGAGCTCCCGAAGGCTCTTCCCGCCGCCATGCTTGAGCACATTTGCGGCCAAGTAGTAGTGGTAGACCCGTTGCGCGAGGTGTGTGTGGCCTTCGGCTGCCAGTTTGTTGCGAAGCTTCACAAAGAACGGGCCGCGCGCGAAATGGTGTTGTAGGCGGGCTTCAAAGGCGGAGACGGTCTCAATCACCATTGCTTCGATCTCGGAGGTGTCGGCGTCTGGATTGTTCGCAACCCCATCGGCAGTGGCGAGCAATTGTTCAACATCGGGGGAGGCGGTCATGGCGTGTTCCTTTTGGATCAGAGCTTAGCCCATAGAGCGATTGTCGGAACACTTCAATTCGCAGGATGTGGGGTGCGCGGGCCAATTGCTCTGATTATTCGGATTTTCGAGGAGTTTGCGAATGTCGTTCCCTTGTCCAGGGGTCGACTTGTCCCCATGTTATACCTGACAAAAACAGAAAGGTAGTCCCCTATGCAATGCCCGATTGATGGTACACAGCTCGTTATGTCCGACCGTAACGGGGTCGAGATTGATTATTGTCCGCAGTGTCGCGGGGTGTGGCTGGACCGTGGGGAACTGGACAAGATCATCGAGCGGAGTGCACCGCCGCCCGCGCCACAACAGGCCGCAGCCCCTGCGCCACGCGGGTACGATCGCGGCTATGAGGAGCGTCCACGCAAGAAAAAGCGCGACAGCTTCCTGAGCGATATCTTTGATTTCTAAGGGTTGGGTCATACGCTGGACGCCGCGACGTAGGGGGCGCCCAGCGCGGTGTTATTTGCTCAGGCTGGGGAAGTAATCCTCGCAGACGCCCTCGCGGTAGACGTCCGCTGTGCAGCAATGCAAGCCGCCGCCAAAGGCATAGGCATCGCGCAGCTCAACCTCGACCACTTCCATCCCTAATTTGTCCATCTGCTCTGCCTGATAGACCTCTGATTTCTCGACGCAGACTGTTTTGGGGTCCAGCACCAGCACGTTCATACTCAGCCATGTCGAGGAATAGCACAGCGGCGGCGGGGAGTTGTGCGCAGGCGTTGCGGCGTCCACGATCTCCCAGCCGTTATCATTGTACATCTTGCGTTGGTCCTCTGGCAAACGGCGGTGCGGGTTGTTGAGGATCAGACCGGGGCGCAGGGGCGTAAAGGTCGCGTCGATGTGGATGGGGTAGGGATCACCGGGGAAATTGACCGTATGTACGCGGTGATCGGGGAAGTGGCGGCGCAGCCATTCGATGCCCTTCAGGTTGGTGGTAAAACCGTGCTGGACCACGAGGTCCTTGCCGAACCGCAGCACATCGGCGGCATCAAACAAAGGCTCTTCCTCGGTGGTGACAAAGAACTTCTTGGCAGCCCATTCGAGGCGTTTTGTGTCGCCAATTTTCTCTGAGAGGTAATCAGGGTGGTAATCCGCATCGGTCAGGCGCGGCTTGGGCGCGCTTTCGTGGCGGAAATTCGGGTCTTCATCGAAATATTGCTGCATCAGCGGGCGGTAGTTGAGGTATTCGAACCAGCGACAGCGATAAGACATCGTCGCTTCCAACATTTCGGAGCCGACGGTGAGCAGCACATCGCGCGGCGGCATACAGCCGAATTGGCTCTCTGTATGAAAGTCAGGCGTGGTGGCGGGGACGGAGTGGTCGATGCAGGTCGGACGATCCACGCGCACGCCACGCTTTTCCAGCATCCCTGCGAAGTTATCGAGCAACTCGTTCGCGCGGTCGATGGTCTCCTGCGGGCGGCGGCCCCATTGGCCACGCATGTCACTGTCCTCGGGGACCTTCGCATCGAGTGCGGGTTCTTCGGGCGGGATGTGGCAATCATCGGCACGGCCAACGATGACATGTTTGAGCGGGTCCCACTCGTTCCAGCTGTTCACGATTGTTTTGGACAAAAAATGGCCTCCGAATATTGATTTCCGGCCAAATCGTAGGCGCAATCGCGGCAGGGCGCAAAGAAAAACCGGGGCTTGTTGGTGCGGCTTTGATTATGGGTGGCTTGCGTGCAGAATGGAAAAACCGCACCCCTTTTTCAAAGGATGCGGTTAAATTTCTGGATCTGAGAGCGCATTGCGTTCGAGATACCCCTGAAGAGAAAGTTCCCCTCAGGAGAAACCGCTTAGCGGCGTAGGCCCAAACGTTTGATCAGGTCTTGGTAGCGTGCAACATCCTTGGACTTGACGTAGTCCAAAAGTTTGCGGCGCGTTGCGACCATTTTCAACAGACCACGGCGGCCGTGGTTGTCTTTTTTGTGTGTCTTGAAGTGCTCTGTCAGCGTCGCGATGCGCGAGCTGAGAACAGCAACCTGCACTTCAGGGGAACCGGTATCGCCTTCTTTGGCGCCGAATTCGCTCATGATGCGTGCTTTTTCTTCTTTCGTAATCGACATCGGGGTCTCCTTGTCAAAATGTTAATATGGATGGCGCAGCCCGGGATGTCGTCCAGTGCAGGCCCGTGGAGGAATCGCAGATCAAGACCTGCGATGGGGTCGTTTAGGCGTGTTTTGCAGGTTTGGCAAAGGCTTATTTCTTGCTGCGACAATGCATCTGCATGCTTATGAGGCAGTAAGACCAAGCTGCGTAGCCGAGCTGAGCGGAACCAGCGCAATATCATTGGGCAGCAGATCGGTTCCGTTGACGGTTGCGACAATAGTGCCGTTGAGCATGACAAGCGTTTGATCAGCCGTATCGGGGTCCGCACTTAGCGTGATTTGCGGCTCTACGTTCGCGTCATCGCTATCGTCCCAAACCAGTACAAGGTTGTCGTCTTCGGCAGCGTAATCCATGATGTGAGCCGCCTCGCCGGGGCTAAGCCAGTCGCCCAGCACAATTTCGTCCGCACCGTCACCAGCCGTTACAATGTCGCCGGAACCAACAAGGATGCTGTCATTTCCGCCGCCACCATTGAGGAAATCTTCATCATCGCTAACTGCTCCAGTGGCATCGCGCATGAGACCGCTTAAGACATCATTGCCCCAACCGCCAAACAGCGCATCGGACCCTGCCCCACCGATCAGCGTATCATCGTCGAGACCCCCTAGGAGCGTATCCTTGCCGTCCCCGCCATTGAGCACATCGTCGCCGGCAGACCCTTGAAGCGCGTCATTGCCTGCATCGCCGAAAAGGACATCGTCGGCGTTGTGACCGAACAGGGTGTCACCCTGATCACCGCCGCGCAGAATATCACGGCCATCATTGCCATGCAGCGTATCGCTCCCCGCATCGCCGCCAAGCACGTCATCACCATCATCGCCGCGCAGCTCGTCGTTGCCATTGCCGCCGCTGATTGTATCTGCGCCACCCTGGCCGCGTGTTCGGTCGTTATTGTCGCCGCCGTCCAGCAGGTCATTGGCATCAGATCCTTCGGTCAGCACGGCGCTGAATGCGGCGGAGGGCATCAACGGAGGCAATATCGCACCATCATCACCGCCGCGCGGATCATAATCGGGCTCGGAGGTGTCGGCGCTCTCTTCTGGTTGTGGAGTGGGGGGCGTGACGAAATCATCTTCGTCATCCTCATTAAGCTGTGGGTCTATAAAAGTAACGGTACTTACCGCCATCAGTCCCATCAATCCTGCCAACCATAACATAGTGAATGTTCCAATACCCTAAGGACATTTGTCCTGATCATTAATGCTCAGAATTGCTGTTAGTCATCAAAACACTACCGCCAAAAAGGTTAATGGGTCGTGACGACTTAGCGGGATTGGCCTTTGATAGCCCACAATTCTGGCTGCGCACTATAGGGCAGGTACAGGGGGTGACGGGGATGGCCCGCTTTTGTCAGGCCGAGATGGTGCAGCGCATGGCCTGCGGCGTGCAGGCGCGCGGCAACTAACGGCCCTTGGTCGCGGTGTTCGCCGTGCACGCCCCATGCTGCGATGACCATGTCCGCCCATGCCGCTGCATCAATGATGGCCTCAGCATTGTCGTGTCCCTCAGGATCAACGGCCACTTTCATGTCACGCGGATCAGTGGCGCGCAGGGCAAATATATTTACCGCGCGAAAGCCGCCAAAGCCCAAGGTCCGGGCGCGTTGTTCGCACCGGTGGATGGTGGGATCGTTCTGCACCTCGGTCGCGGTGGAGGGGTTCAGCATAACAAAGGTCACCCGCCGTACGGAAGCATCCCAGACGCGGGTGAGACTGTAGCGATAAAGCTCGCAGTCCGAGTAAACAGCTGTGGAGGGCGCGTCCCCTTTGGTATGGCTGCGGGTGATCATGGCGCGTTAGCTGCCGTTGATCTCTGACGCATTGAACACGCGGGAGGGGTGAAGCTCCCCCGCTTTATACGTGCCAACTGCGACGGCTTTGCCGTCCTGGGAGGCCCAACATTCATCTCCGTATTCGACGTCCTTGGCGAATACCATTCCGGGATTGCCGTTGCGAAGTTTCAGCGCACCCTCGCTGCTGGCGGTGACTTGGGGCAGGTCCTGAAGGCCCATCTCAAGAGGGCCGAGGAAGGCGTCGAGTTCCGGTGTTTTGGCCATTTCTTCGACCTGTGCCAGCGTGATGGCATTGGCCACCTCAAACGGACCAGACCATGTGCGGCGCAATTCGCGTACGTGGCCTTTACAGCCAAGCACATCGCCCAGATCGCGGGCGATGGAGCGGACATAGCCGCCTTTGCCGCAAACCATCTCAAGCGTAACATGATCAGCATCGGGGCGGTCCAGCATTATGAGGCTGTCGACATAAAGCGGGCGGGAGGCAATCTCCATCGTTTCGCCATCGCGGGCGCGTTTATACGCACGTTCACCGTCTATTTTCACGGCGGAGAATTGCGGTGGCACCTGCTCTATATCGCCGACAAAGGCGTGCAGTGCTTCTTTGATCGCGTCATCATCGGGGCGCAGATCGGAGGTAGCGATAATCTCACCCTCCAAATCATCGGTGTTGGTGGCGGCACCTAAACGCACAGTGAATTCATAAGCTTTGAGCGCATCAGTGATGAACGGCACGGTTTTCGTGGCCTCGCCGAGCGCAATCGCCAGAACACCTGTTGCATCGGGGTCAAGCGTGCCTGCGTGACCCGCTTTGCGCGCATCAAACGCCCAGCGTACTTTGTTCACCACAGCAGTCGAGGTGGGACCTGCAGGTTTGTCGATCACGACCCAGCCCGAAATATCGCGCCCTTTGCGTTTGCGTGCCATGTGCTGTCCTTGAGTATCTGGGGATAGGATGTGTTGCGCGCCGTTTTGCAGATTGCGGGCGCAGGTGCAACGGGTGCTATGCTCTGTCTGTTTCTTCGCTGTCGGGCATTGGCCCTGCTCTAATCTGGATTTCTGTCGGTGGAGGGGGCGTGTTCTTGTCCCTCAACGACGCCGATGATGGGTCCCAGCGCGCCAAAGCCGATGTCATTGCGCCCCAGCTCGGGCGCGCGCATGCGTGAGACGTTGCCATCGAAATACAGCGCGTTGTTAACGCCCAGATGATTGCGGAACAGACTGCCGAAGGCGTGGAAAGTAACGGCACTGTTGGAAATGACAAAGCTGGCAATGGTGCCATCATCGCTGGTGCCGACACCGTTGCGAATAAAGTTGGAGGTCGAGTCGCGCAGAAACCGCGGGTGGAGCGCGCCGTCGATCACCAGCATAGGACCGGATTGTGTGGCGCTGGTGCAGTCGGGGGCTTCCTCGACATAGCGCAGGGTCTCAAACACATCGGCGCGGCGATCGCGCAGGCACAGGACACCATTGGGTAACAGACCGAAGTTGCCCGGACCTGCGCGGGTGATGACGTCTTGCGCCGTTTCGCCGTCCTCAATGTAGAGGCCCACGGGCGCGCGGTCATCGTGGTACATGCCGGCGTTTGCGGCAAAGCCGAGGGCAAGTCCCTGCTCTTCCAAAGCTGCATTGAGCGTGCTGAAATAACCGTAGGGGCGCGTGCCGCTTTCGTCGTAGAGAAACAGGCGCAACATGTCTTGCGTGAGGTCTACATCACATATCGCGTATTCGACGCCTTCGTATATGTCCTCGCGGCACGAAGCGGCCAGCGCGGGCTGTGCCAGCATCCAGATCGCAGCAATAAGAGCTGCGCGCCAGATCACGCCTCGCTGGCCTCATCATCGTCCGGCGCATCCGCATCGCGACGCACGCGGTCTTGGGCCAGCATTCGGCGTGTCTCATCCATCTGGTCAAAGGTACGGTCCAGCTGGAAGCGCAGTTCAGGCGAGAACTTGAGTGTGAGGCGTTTTGCCACCAGCTTGCGCAGCTCGTATTTGTTGCGGTTCAGAAGCTCCAGCACCTCGTCCTGACCAATACCGCCCAAGGGCAGCACATAGGCGGTCGCGACCTTGAGATCATTGGAGGTTCGCACTTCGCCCACGGTGATGGACAAGCGATTGAGATCGGGATCATGCACGTCCCCTCGCGCCAGTACATCGCTGAGAGCGCGGCGGATGGTTTCGGCTACGCGCAGCTGACGCTGGTTGGGGCCGGTGCTTTCTTTGGGTTTGTTATAAGCCATGTGGGTCATCTAAGCGCTCTTAACTTCTTTGCCAAGCGGATGCGCGCGCGCTACACCGCTGATCAGCAGATAAAGGAACGCGCAATGACACAGACAACAGGTATCACGATCACAGGGGTCTCTGGCCGGATGGGTCAAATGTTGGTGCAACAAGTGGCCGCGAATGGGCAAACACACTTGGCGGGCGTAGTAGAGCGGGCTGGGCATGATTGGGTCGGGCAGGATGTTGGCGTTGCCATGGGCGGTGCTGCAAATGGCGTGATCGTGACGGATGATGCGGCTGCTGCGATGAAAGATGCGCAAGCAGTGATTGATTTTACGGCGCCCGTTGCAACGATTGCATTTGCCACGGCGGCGGCGGCGGCGGGCATTGTGCATGTGATCGGTACCACTGGGATGGGTGTGGAGGAGATCGCGCAGCTCAAAACGCCAGCCGAGCGCGCTGTAATCGTGCGGGCAGGGAATATGAGCCTTGGCGTAAATTTGCTGACGTTGCTGACGCGTAAGGTGGCTGCGGCACTGGATGAGGATTTTGACATCGAGATTATCGAATCTCACCACAATCAGAAGGTCGATGCACCCTCGGGCACAGCGTTGATGCTGGGCGAGGCTGCCGCCGAGGGGCGCGGCGTGGCACTTGCTGATGTGAGCGATTCGGGGCGGGACGGGATCACGGGTGCCCGCAAACGTGGGGATATCGGGTTTTCCGCCATTCGCGGAGGCGACATTGTCGGAGAGCATGATGTGATGTTTGCAGGCGCTGGGGAACGGATTATTCTGCGCCACGTCGCCTCTGATCGCGCCCTGTTTGCACGCGGCGCGCTCAAGGCTGCTCTTTGGGGTCAGGGCCGTAAGCCAGGTGAATACGACATGCTGGATGTGCTTGGCCTGAACGAATAGCCCGCCGCCGCAATTTTTTTGCATTTAGTGAAACCAAATGACTGTTTGATACGTATCTATTCTGACCGGCCTCGGAGGAGAGACCCACGTGAAACAGATTTTACCAGCTCTAGCAGCGCTCGTTATTGCAGTTGCGACCCCCGCCGCCGCCGAATTTACGAAGGTGAACAGCTCGGCTGAATTTACCAGCCTCGTGAACGGAAAAACTCTAACGCGGCCTTTGGTTCGGCTTAAGGTGAGCCCTAACGGGTCTATCTCGGGGCGTGGTGCAACGTGGGATTTGAGTGGTAACTGGACTTGGGAAAACGGTTATTTTTGCCGGAGCCTTGAATGGGGCGGCGATGATCTGGGGTATGACTGTCAGGAAGTCAGAGCGTTCGGGAGGAAGATCAGGTTCACGTCTGATCAAGGCAGCGGCGACAGCGCGGATTTCTCGCTACGCTAAGCGGTTGCGAAGTTTGGGGAGTATTGAATCCAGAGTTTTGATGAAAGCTTTGGGTTATATTTATCAAGCGAAATCAGAAATCGACTGCGATTCCTTTTTTCTCCCAATCGCCAAAACGGACGGGTTCGGGACCATCGCGGCCCCCCAGTTCAGGTGGAAGTGCTAATGCCTTTTCAGCTTCTCGCCGCTCTGCCGCTTCGGCGAGAGCGCGCAGTGCCGCGGGTGGCAAATCCCGTTCAGGTACAGGTGTCGGTGGAACTGGGCTATCAGATACAGGCGGTTCTTGGGGTGTCGGCTGTTTGGCCATAGTGCGTTCCTTTCTCATCTCCCCCTTGATATATGACACACCTTGCCCCAGACAACCGCCAGACCGCACCTAAGAAAGCTTACATCATGTCAGACACCGGCGTATCGGCCCGTAAATCCGCTGTTTTCCTGCTCGACCAAATCTTGGGCGAGGGTAAATTGATGTCTGAGCTGTTAGGCGCAGGGGTTTTGGATCGGCTTGCTCCAGAGGATCGCGCCCGTGCGCAACGTCTTGCGCAAGACACTTTGCGTGGGATGGAGCGGGCGGACCGGATTTTACAAAAGCACCTGAACAAATATCCGCCACTGACAGTGCGTAACGCGCTGCGTGTTGGAACGCTTGAGCTGTGCACAGGTGGCGCAGCGCATGGTGTGGTGAATGCGATGGTCTCGGTTGTGGCAGCGGATAAGCACCTGAGTCACCTCAAGGGGCTGACGAATGCCGTGCTGCGCAAAGTTGCTGCTGAGGGCGAGGAGGCATGGACCGAGCGCCGTGCGCCGCGTTTGCCTAAATGGCTGCGCGGTCCGCTGGTAGAGGCATGGGGCTCTGATGCTATAGCGGCAATTGAGGAGGCGCATTTCAAAGGCGCACCTTTGGATTTGACGGCCAAGGACGACGCGGCTGCATTGGCTGAGCGTTTGAACGGGACATTGTTACCGACAGGATCGGTGCGCTTGTATGATGGCGGTCAAGTGTCTGCCATGGAAGGATTCGCAGAGGGTGATTGGTGGGTGCAGGATGCCGCCGCCGCCCTGCCTGCGCTGATTCTGAACGCCCAAGAAGGCGAAGTTGTGCTGGACCTCTGTGCCGCACCCGGGGGCAAGACGATGCAGCTGGCCACGACAGGCGCAGAAGTGCGCGCCGTGGATGACAACCATTCGCGTATGCAGCGGGTAAAAGAAAACCTTGCGCGCACGGGCCTAACGGCGCGAACCTTTATCAAGGATGCGCGGCAGTTTCAGGGGCAGTTTGATGCGATCCTGCTTGATGCGCCTTGTTCGGCCACGGGCACAATTCGCCGCCACCCGGATTTGCCCCACGCGAAGGATGGCTCCGATTTTGGCGCGTTGATTGAACTTCAAGAAGAGCTGCTGGACCACGCTTGGTCCCTGCTCAAACCGGGCGGGCGGATGGTGTTTTGTACCTGTAGCCTGCTGCCCGACGAGGGTGAGGTCCAAATCGACGAAGCACTTGAGCGGCATGGCGATATGACTGTGGACCGCGACGCGCTGAACTTGCCAGGTATTGAGCCAGAGTGGATTTCTTCCGAAGGTGGCCTGCGCCTGCGCCCTGATTTTTGGGAAGAGCGTGGCGGCATGGACGGATTTTATATCGTGTGTTTGCGCAAAGCTGACTAGAGAGCAGCTGAGGCGGGCGGTGTAGGTACTGCCAGATATTTTGCGGGGCCGATCCGTATGAGCCTGCGTAAATCCAGCGCCTCGGCATCTGCTGTATCCAGCGATGCGATGGCTTCATTCACGGCTTCATAGATTAAAACCGGATCGAGCTGCGGCTCTGTGATGTAGGGCAGGCCCGGTGTCGGAGTAGTATATTCCAATACACGTAGGTGCGCTGCCATCGGCTCATACCGCTGGATCAGGCGCCACGTCTGGGCGTCTATGCTGGCGATGTCAGCCTGTCCGTTTGCGACCATTTGTGCAGACCGCAGGTGGCCGCCGCTCTGGATGCGATTGGTGAACCAAAATCCTAAAGGCCGCATATGGGTGTAGAGCGCGGCAAAGCCTGACTGGGAATGGGCCATGTTAAACGCCAGCTTTGCAGCGTTGAATTCTGCGAGTTTGGTTCGCGTGTCATCTGACCGCACAACAATCGCGGAGCGGTAGTATCCTGCGGGGCAGTCTTCCAATTCATAGTCTGGTGTGCCGACAATCTGCACGCGGTCGTGCAGGCGGGTGCGGTAGGGCATGCCGCAGGTCTGGCTCAGGACCAAGCTTGGGTCCTCCCAAACGCTGAACTCACCAGAATTTTGGGACAATTCGGGCGGTGCAGAGATCCCGCGCGCAGCAAGGCTGGTGTGGATAAAAGTCCAAAATCGGCGGTGCGAGCTTTCTAATTCGGGACGTGCGTACATCATGAGTGAAGCTATCATTTTGCTAAGGTGCAACGGCGGATTGCGCGAGGCAAGGGCATCGGCGCGGGCGATCCGTCGCCGATATGAAGACATGCGCGAAATAGCGCCGGAAATGCGGTGACACCTCGTAGTGAGCACGATAGACTATTCAAAACGCCAGCAGAGCGTATAGGCAGAGCACATGATCGATTTTCCAAAGCTGAGCGCACACCGCACGCGCTTGTTAAACCAGTTGCACGCGCGCATGGCAGCGCGGGCGCGTGGACAAGTGCGCGGTTTTGTATCGTCGCCCGAGCCTCGCACCATCGGGTCTTTTGCGCGTGGGCGGCAACTGGCAGCAGGGAATTTCCTCTTTGCGGGCAGCTTGATCACTGCGCCTGACAATACGCCGTGGGAGGTGGAGGTACCCGACACGGCATTTGCCCAAGCATTGCACGGATTTGCATGGCTCGATGATTTGGCGGCGGTCGGTGATATCGCCTCACGTCGTGCGGCGCAGAAATGGCTGTGGCAGTGGATAGAGCTCTATGGTGGCGGGCAGGGGGTTGGCTGGTCGCCAGACCTGACGGGGCGCCGTTTGATCCGCTGGATTAACCACGCGCTGTTTATGCTGCATGGCGCGGGCGAGAATGCGCCCGACAGCGAAGCATTCTACCATTCGCTTGGCCAGCAGACGCGGTTCTTGTCCAAACGCTGGCATGCCGCTGCTCCCGGCTTGGCGCGGTTTGAAGCGCTGACGGGCCTCATCTATGCGGGCCTGTCGCTGGAAGGATTGGAGGAGCTTGCCGATCCCGCGATCAAGGCGCTGTCGCGTGAATGTGAGACGCAGATTGATGCGCAGGGCGGTTTGCCGACGCGCAACCCTGAGGAATTGCTGGACGTCTTTACGTTGCTTACTTGGGCCGCGGCCGCGCTATCGGATGCAGGGCGTGGAACACCTCAACCGCATCTGGCCGCGATTGAGCGGATTGCGCCTACCTTGCGCACCCTTCGTCATTCTGATGGCGGGCTGGCGCGGTTTCATGGGGGTGGGCGTGGGTTGGAAGGCCGACTTGATCATGCGCTGGCCTCCTCCGGTGTGCGCAGCATGCAGGCTGACGGGCTGTCTATGGGCTATGCCCGTCTTTCCGCGGGACGGACATCGGTGATCATTGATGCCAGCCCTCCACCAAATGGTGCGGCCTCGGCCAATGCCCATGCCTCGACGCTGGCGTTTGAGCTGACATCCGGGCGGCGACCTTTGATTGTGAACTGCGGTTCTGGGGCGTCATTCGGGCTGGATTGGCGGCGGGCCGGGCGGGCGACACCGTCCCATTCGACGCTCAGCCTTGGGGGATATTCCAGTGGGCGGTTGGAGACTGCCGATAAGCGCAGTGGCATCGAGGCGTTGATTGACGCACCAACCCATGTGCCGGTTGAGATCATCCCAGTGAGCGACGGTATGAAATTTCAGGGCGGGCATGACGGCTATGTCCTGACCCACGGCCTGACCCATGCGCGCACGCTTGAGCTGACCCATGACGGGCGGGCTGTGGCGGGTGAGGACATGTTGCTGGCGATGGCAGATGCGGAAAAGCGGCGGTTTGACCGTGCGCTGGATAAGACGCAGCTCAAGGGGTTGCGGTACGAGATCCGCTTCCATCTGCATCCCGAGGTGGACGCCACCATTGATCTGGGCGGTGCGGCAGTGTCCATGGCCCTGAAATCAGGCGAGATTTGGGTGTTTCGCCATGATGGTATATGCGAATTGACGCTGGAAGCAGGCGCTTATCTGGAGACAACGCGCCTGAAACCGCGTGCGTCACAGCAAATTGTTTTGACGGGACGTGCGATAAATCCCATCACACGCGCGCGCTGGTCCTTGTCCAAAGCGCAGGAAACTGCGATTGGCGTGCGTGATTTGGAACGGGATGATCCGTACCTCGAAAACGACGACTGACCAAAGGAGCCCCTGCCATGGCTGATCTCTACCCTGTAAAACGCGCTCTTCTTTCTGTTTCCGACAAAACCGGACTGGTCGAATTCGGCCAAGCGCTGGTGAAGGCCGGAGTAGAACTGCTCTCGACGGGCGGCACGGCGAAAGCGCTGCGCGAGGCTGGTTTGGAGGTCAAGGATGTGGCCGAGGTGACAGGCTTTCCCGAGATGATGGATGGTCGCGTCAAGACGCTTCACCCTGTTGTACATGGCGGATTGCTGGCGCTGCGCGATGATGCGGGGCATGTGGCCTCGATGGACGAGCACGGGATCGGCGGGATCGATCTGGTGGTGGTGAACCTCTATCCGTTTGAAGAGACTGTTGCGAAGGGCGCTGAATACGCCGAGGTGATCGAGAATATTGACATTGGCGGCCCGGCGATGATCCGCTCTGCTGCGAAAAACCACGGCTTTGTCAGTGTGATCGTCGATGTTGAGGACTACGCGCCCTATATTGCTGAGCTTGAGGCCAACGATGGTCAGACGACTTATGCAATGCGGCAGCGTTTGGCGCAGACGGCTTATGCCCGTACGGCGGCTTATGACACGGCTGTTTCTACATGGATGGCCGATGCCGTGGGCGGTACACCGCGCCGTCGCACGTTTGGCGGAACATTGACGCAAACGCTGCGCTATGGTGAGAACCCGCACCAGTCGGCGGCATTCTATAGCGATGGTTCGAGCCGTGCAGGTGTGGCCACGGCCCAGCAGCATCAGGGCAAAGAGCTGTCCTATAACAACATCAATGATACGGATGCGGCGTTCGAGTTGGTGTCGGAATTTGATCCTGAGAATGGCCCTGCGGTGGCGATCATCAAACATGCTAACCCTTGTGGTGTGGCGACAGGTGCGACGCTGGCCGAGGCCTATGCGCGCGCGTTTGATTGTGATCGCACATCTGCCTTCGGCGGGATTATCGCGCTGAACCAGACATTGGATGCCGAAACGGCAGAGGCAATCTCGGGCATCTTTACCGAAGTTGTGATTGCCCCCGATGCCGACGCTGATGCGGTCGAGATTTTTGCGGCCAAGAAGAATTTGCGCCTGCTCACAACGGGCAGCTTGGCTGATCCTACCGCTGCGCGCCTTGCGCCGCGTCAGGTGTCTGGGGGTTGGCTGGTACAGGATCGCGATGTGGGCCGGATCAGCATGGACGACCTCAAAGTCGTAACAAAACGCCAGCCCACCGAGCAAGAACTGAAAGACTTGATGTTTGCGTGGACTGTGGCCAAGCATGTTAAGTCCAATGCAATTATTTATGTCAAAGATGGCGCAACCGTTGGCGTTGGCGCGGGCCAGATGAGCCGCGTGGACAGCACGCGCATCGCGGCGCGCAAGGCTGTAGATATGGCCGAGGCGATGGGCTTGGCTATACCGCTGACCCAAGGATCTGTCGTGGCGTCTGATGCGTTCTTCCCCTTTGCGGATGGCCTGATAACTGCGGCAGAAGCGGGGGCGACTGCGCTAATCCAGCCGGGCGGTTCAATGCGCGACGAGGAAGTGATTGCTGCCGCTGATGAGGCCGGTCTGGCGATGGTGTTTACCGGAATGCGTCATTTCCGGCATTAATGAGGGGCATGGGTTATGCGGGTGATTTTCTGGGCGGGCTTTGCGGCTTTTGCCATCGACCAGATCAGCAAATATGTGGTGATCCACATGATGGAGCTCGCGCGCATCCGCAGTATCGATGTGCTGCCCCCACTCATAAACTTCCGCTACGGTGAAAACCGTGGCATCAATTTTGGTCTGTTTGGCGGAGGATCAGAGGCGAGCCGCTGGATTTTGATTGTCCTTGCGACGGTCATTTGTGTCGCGGTTATCACATGGGCGCGCAAGAACGCGCACACGCAGCTCGCACAGGTCAGCGCAGGGTTACTCGTTGGGGGCGCGTTGGCAAATGTCCTGGATCGCTTGATATACGGCTATGTTCTTGATTTTCTGAACATGTCTTGTTGTGGGATCAACAATCCCTTTGTCTTCAACATCGCCGATGTCTTCATTTTTGCAGGAGCGCTGGGCCTTATTTTCTTTACTGATGACGGGACGAGCACACCCAAAACGAACGGCAAGAACAAGCCGCGCAACAAGCCCCTGAAAAAAGGCGGGTGACATTGCATGTTTGCCTGCGATATTGAGTGACTATGGAGGCCTTTGATGCGTAAATTTGCTTTGTTGTTTGTGTTGCCCGTGCTGGTTGCGGGTTGTGCGAACGTCGGCCTACGTGATTTGCGGAGTAATTCCAAAGGTCCTGACGAATTCGGCATTCAGCCTGTCGCAACGTTGCAGGAACCCGCCAGCTATAACGATCTTCCAACGCCAACACCGGGCGGTTCTAACCGGGCATCCCGCTCTGCGATTTCAGAAGGAGCCAAGGCGTTTGGCGGCAGTATTGGCGATCCGAACGGGCCGATCCCTGCACGCGATGGGGCGCTGGTCCAGCACGCAAGCCGGATGGGCGTGAGCCCGGGTATCCGTGCGACACTGGCCCAGACGGACGCTGAATTCCGTCGTCGCAAGTCACGTTTTACGCAGTACCGCATCATCCCGGTTGACCGCTATAACCAAGCGTATAGCAATGAGGCACTTGATGCGCGGGCCGAGCAGCGTCGCTGGCGCGGTGCGGGTGCGCCGACACCTTCAGCACCTCCGGCCGACTGAGCCCTCATTACATATCTGTGATATTGTGTCGCGCGGCTTGAACCTGCGCGGGGCGAACGTACCTATGGTACATGCGCCCTTACGTTTGACCGAAAAGGACCACTTTGATGTTGCGATACGCCCGAAATGCCTTGATGGCTTCATTGCTTTTTCCCGCCGCTGCGATGGCCGAGACCAGCGGTAAGGTCACGGACTTCACGCTCGACAACGGAATGCAGGTCGTTGTGGTCGAGGATCACCGCGCCCCCGTTGTACAACACATGTTGTGGTACCGTGCAGGATCAGCGGATGAGCCAAAAGGGTCCTCGGGCGTGGCACATTTCCTTGAGCATCTGCTGTTCAAAGCGACTGATAAAATGGAGTCGGGTGAATTTTCATCCGTGGTGGCTGCGAATGGTGGGCGCGACAATGCCTTCACCAGCTATGACTACACTGCCTATTTCCAGCGTGTTGCGGCGGACCGACTTGAGCTGATGATGACGATGGAAGCGGACCGGATGAAAAACATCCGCCTAACGCCAGAGAACATCGCGACCGAGCGTGACGTGATCATTGAAGAGCGCAACCAGCGCACCGAGAACAATCCCCAAGCCTTGTTTGGCGAACAACTTTCTGCTGCGCAATATCTCAACCATCGCTACGGCACGCCGATCATTGGCTGGATGCACGAGATGGAAGAGCTGGACCTCGACGATGCGCTGGGCTTTTACGAACTTTACTACTCGCCCAACAATACCATCCTTGTGGTGTCGGGTGATGTGACACCTGACGAAGTGCGTGCACTGTCGGAAAAGCACTATGGCCCGATCCCGATGAACCCCGATTTGCCAGAGCGTCTGCGCACAGAAGAGCCACGCCAGAACGCCGAGCGGCGAGTGATTTTCCGCGATGCGCGGGTGGCGCAGCCCTATATTTCGCGCAGCTATCTGGTGCCGGAGCGTGACAGTGGCGCACAGGAAACGGCGGCGGCACTCACTATTCTGTCAGAGATTCTGGGCGGTGGGACGACGTCCTACTTTACCGAGAAACTGCAATTTGACACACAGGTGAGCACGTTTACGGCCGCGTGGTATTCGGGTGTTTCCTTGGACGATACAACATTTCGCATGGTCATCGTACCTTCCGAAGGGGTGAGCCTTGAAGAAGGTGAAGCAGCTCTTGATCAGGCTGTTGCCGAGTTCCTGGAGACGGGTGTGGACGCTGAACAGCTTGAACGGATCAAGCTGCAAATCCGCGCTTCCGAGATTTACGCGCAGGACAATGTGGACGGCATCGCCAATCGCTATGGCCGCGCGCTGACCTCCGGTTTGACGATAGACGATGTGGAGGCATGGCCCGCGATCCTCGATGCCGTGACAGCCGAAGACATTATGCAAGCCGCCACTCTGTTGCGCCGTGAAGCGTCGGTCACGGGATGGTTGATGCGCCCTGAAGGAGAAGCCGAATGATCCGTTTTGCAACAGCCCTGTTTCTGGGTGCCGCAGCTGCCCTTCCTGCGCGTGCCGAAGTAGATATTCAGACCATTACCTCCTCTGGCGGGATTGGTGCGTGGCTGGTGGAGGAGCACTCGTTGCCATTCATCGCACTTGAGATCGCCTTTGTCGGTGGCAGCTCATTGGACGTGGAGGGCAAGCGTGGCGCGATCAATCTGATGACCGGTTTACTTGAGGAAGGCTCAGGTGATCTGGACGCACGCGGTTTTGCGCGCGCTACGGAGGCGCTTGCTACAAGTTTCAGTTTTAGCTCCGACTCAGAGCAGGTGTCTATTTCGGCACGGTTCTTGACCGAGAATTTTGATGCTTCTGTGGCACTGCTGCGTGATGCAATCCAGAATCCGCGTTTTGAGGATGCCGACATCGAGCGGGTGCGTGCGCAGGTTATTTCAGGCTTGGCGTTTGCCGCCAAAGACCCGAACGACATTGCGAGCAAGACATTTGCAAGCATGGCATATGGGGCTCATCCCTACGGAACAGTAGCAGCGGGCACGCCCGAGAGTGTGGGTGCGCTAACACGCGATGATATGGTTGAAGCGCACCGCAACGTGTTGGTCCGCGACCGTGTATTGGTCGGCGCTGTCGGGGATATCACGCCGGAGCAACTGGGCACGTTGCTGGACTTGTTGCTCGGTGATTTACCTGAGTCCGGCCCAATGTTGCCGCCTAAGGTACAGCCGCAGATCGAGGGTGGCATAACGGTTGTCGATTTCGACACGCCGCAATCCGTAGCGCTGTTTGGCCAGCCTGGCATCTCGATCAGTGACGATGATTATTTCGCTGCTGTTTTGTTGAACCAGATTTTGGGCGGCGGCTCCTTCGAGAGCCGCCTGATGCAGGAAGTGCGCGTGGCGCGTGGCCTGACCTATGGCGTCTATTCCTACCTGCATTCGCGTGATTTGGCTGATGCCTACATGGGGTCTGTCAGCTCTGCCAACGACCGTATTGCCGAGGCGATCAGCGTGATCAAGGATCAATGGCGTTTGGCCGCCGAGAACGGCGTAACCGAAGAAGAGTTGGGCAATGCCAAGACGTTCCTAACAGGTGCCTACCCGCTGCGTTTTGACGGCAACAGCACGATTGCCGGTATCCTTGTCGGAATGCAGCTGATCGGGTTGGACTCTGAATACATCAAGACGCGCAACGAGAAGGTGGAGCGTGTTACGCTTGACGATGTAAAGCGTGTGGCGGGTGAATTAATGGACCCGGACGGGTTGCGCTTTGTGGTCGTGGGCAAGCCTGAGGGTTTGGCATCCGAGTGATGTATCGCTGATCTATGCCCCCTGATGGGGGCATAGACTATGAGTTTATCGGAAGAATGAAACGGGGCGTTACTCCCCGTACGGGACCCAGATATTCTTGACCTCGGTTGATTGGATCAGGAATGCTCTTGCGTCTGGTTTCGCCCAGTCGATGGCGGTTCCGTTCTGAACCCACGTGCGTTTGAGGTTGCTCGCCGAGCCGTGCTCGATCGTGGAATCGTGGCAAGGATCGCCAAAGCTCCACACCGCGTCGATGTCCATGTGACGTGCCATCGTGTCGGCCACGTCATTGTGTGGTCCGGTCAGGATGTTGACGACGCCTGCGGGCACATCGGAGGTCTCAAGGATCTGCATGAAATCGGTGGCGGCGAGGGGAAATGGCTCGGACGCGTTCAGGATGATGCGGTTTCCCATGGCGATGGCGGAGGCCATTGTGGTGACAAGGCCCAAGAGCGGATTTTGCGCAGGGCACAGGGCGGCGATGACGCCGACAGGTTCTTTCATTGCAAGCGCTACGCCGCGGATCGGGACGCCGTGGATCTGGCCATCGTATTTGTCGGCCCATGCAGCAAAGGTGAAAAGGCTTTGCACCGTTGCCTCCACTTCCTTAGCGCCTGATTTGCCGCCTTGCATCTGGTCGAGCCGTAGGGCGAATTCTTCGCCACGCGCGGCGAGGTTTTCAGCGATGAAGTACAGGATTTGAGCGCGTGTGTGGCCTGTGGTCTTGCTCCAGCCTTTGGCCGCTTGGGCGGCTTCGACCGCATTGCGCACGTCCTTGCGCGAGGCATTCGGAACATGACCGAGCAGGGTGCCGTTCTTTGCCCAAACGGGGGTGGAATAGCCACTGTCAGGGCGGGTTTGTTTGCCACCGATATAAAGCTTTGCGGTGCGGTCAATGTCCCCTGCTGGCGCGCCTTTGCCGATCATAGGGCTTGGAGTTTTGACCGCTTTGCCCTTCTTGGCGGGTCTGGTGTAAGCGCCCAGACCTTCCCAACCGCCCTCACGGCCGAACCCGCTTTCGCGCACACCGCCAAAGCCTGCGGCGGCGTCCATCATGTTTGTTCCATTGATCCATACGATACCGGCTGCCAATTTGGGAGCGATGTCGAGGGCGAGGTTGACGTTCTCACTCCAGATCGTCGCCGCAAGGCCGTAGCGGGTGTTGTTGGCGATGCTGACCGCTTCGGCGGGTGTGCGGAAGGTGGTTGAGACGAGGACGGGCCCAAAGATTTCCTCCTGCATCAGCGTATCGGCGGGGTGCAGATCAGTGATGAGGGTAGGGGGATAGAAACTGCCTTCGACGGGCATTTCGCAAGCTGCGACATAGGTCGTCCCAGCAGTATTGGCGGCGACCAACGCAGTGATGGCGTCGAGTTGTTTGGGGTCCACGATTGCACCGACGTCGATGCTTTTGTCTAATGGTGAGCCGATGCGCAGTTTGTCCATGCGCGCGCGGAGCTTGGCGTGGAAGATGTCGGCGACGGGTTCGTGCACCAACAGGCGCGAGCCAGCGCAGCAGACCTGCCCTTGGTTAAACCAGATTGCGTCGACCAGACCCTCAACAGCGGAATCGATGTCTGCATCGTCGAACACGATGTAGGGGGATTTCCCGCCCAACTCTAGCGAGAGTGCTTTGCCGCTGCCAGCAGTGGCCTCGCGGATGCGGCGGCCTACTGCGGTGGAGCCTGTGAACGCGACTTTGTCGACGTCAGCATTCACGATCATCTCCCCCACGCCGCCGTCGCCCGTGACGATGTTGACGACGCCCTTGGGCACGCCCGCTTGGGTGCAGATATCCGCAAACAGGAGTGCGGTGAGGGATGTGTACTCGGCGGGTTTGAGAACCACCGTGTTTCCCATCGCCAATGCGGGGGCGACTTTCCATGCCAGCATCAGCAGAGGGAAGTTCCACGGAATGACCTGGCCGCAGACGCCAAGCGCGGCAGCATCAGGCAGCTCGGATGCCATCAGTTGGGCCATGCCTGCATGGTAGTAGAAATGGCGTTGGGCCAGCGGGATATCGATATCGCGGGCTTCGCGGATGGGTTTGCCGTTGTCGAGACTTTCCAGAACGGCAAAGAGGCGGCTGTGCTTTTGCAGCAGACGGGCAAGAGCGTAGAGAACTTTTGCACGGGCATGGCCACCAACGGCTTCCCACTTCGGTTGGGCCCGCCGCGCCGCTTTTACGGCCGCATTTACCTCTGCGTGGGTGGCTTGGGTCAGGTGGGCGAGTATTTCGCCATTGGCAGGGTTTCGGCTTTCAAACACCTCACCGGGGGCGGTCATTGCACCGTCGATGAAGTGGCCAAAGCGGGCCCCTTGGTCCACGATCCACGCCAACGCCTCCGATGCGTTCTCGGGGGCGGTGCCATAGTCCATGGTCTCGAATATGTCGGATACGGTCATGTGTGTCGCTCTCGGTTCAGGATGTGGGGTGGCGGTAGCTGGCGGAATAGTTGCCCGTCACGTGATGCTCTAACTGCCGCTCGATATCGTTCAGCAGCGAGGATGCACCAAAGCGGAACAGATCAGGCTGGAGCCAGCGGTCGCCCAACTCTTCCTTGATCAACGCGAGGTAGGTGATCGCATCTTTGGCCTTTGAGATGCCTCCCGCAGGTTTGTAGCCGACACGGTAGCCTGTGCGGTCATAGTAGTCGCGGATCGCGCGGATCATCACAATGGTGACAGGCAGGGTGGCATTCACGCTTTCCTTACCCGTCGAGGTTTTGATGAAATCGGCACCTGCCATCATGCAAACAAGGCTGGCGCGCGCGACATTGCGCAAGCTGCCCAGTTCACCCGTAGCAAGGATTGCTTTTACGTGGGCATCACCACAGGCGGCGCGAAAGGCGCGCATCTCATCATAGAGCGCTTGCCAGTTGCCCTCCAGCACATGGCGGCGGGAAATCACGATGTCGATCTCGGCAGCACCAGCGGCCACGCTTTGCTCAATCTCCGCAATGCGTAGGGGCAGGGGGGAGAGGCCCGCAGGAAAGCCGGTGGAGACGGCGGCCACGGGAATACCGCTGCCGCGCAGAGCGGTCACGGCGGGGGCGATCATCTCATGGTATACACAGACCGCGCCCACGGTGATGGGGTGCATGTCCATTGCCTCGAGTGTTTTGGAGGCGATCGGCTGGCGTGCTTTTGCGCACAGACGGCCCACACGGCGCGCGGTATCATCGCCCGATAGGGTGGTGAGGTCGATGCAGGTCACAGCCTTGAGCAGCCACGCCGCTTGATGTGCCTTTTTCACCGAGCGCCGGGCGGGCAGGGATGCCGCGCGCCGCTCAATCGCGGAGGTATTGGCCTGAGCGCTCAGCACCCAGTTGAGATCAAGCGGCATGCCCGCATTGCGCGGCTCCATCACTTGGGGCAGTTGCGCGGTAGCATGCGAAGTAGCGGTATAGGTATCGACGGACATAAGGCGGTGCCTTTCGGAAAATTGCCCGTTCAAACTCGCATGCCTCACCGCCCGTTTGCAAGGCGGCGTGGCGCAGCGTCAGCTACCGCGATAGGTCGAGAAGCCGTTGGACTTGCAGTGCTCCAGAAGATGTTGGGGGTGTGTTTGCCTCTTCGAATGGTTAACGAATTCGGTTCCTCTGTACGGAAGCAGCCTAAATTGGGGGTGTTACAGTTGATATTCCGTTTTGGCGGGAATTGATTGCCGCCTTTTCCTTTTAGTAGGCGATTTCGCTTTGACGAGCGATTCGCTATCAGTCTATATCTAGTTGCAATATGTGAGGATCATCGTTTTTGTTGCAGCAAAAACTATATCTGGTGTCCAAGGTCTGGGGGGACGGCATGATTAGACGAGCAGCAGTTCAAGCACAAGAAGGTGCCGTCGCGCCGCAAGATGTGCAGGCGGCCGCTTCAACACGCACTCAAAGCGTAGATGCCAAACGTGTCTACCACGTCCAGACCGGCGATAGCCTCGCTTATACCGCACTTCAATTCTGCGGCAGCCCCACTGCGTCCAAGCGCATTTTTGAGGCCAGCCGCAGCACGCTACAATCTCCCGAACGGATCCAGATAGGCCAGCGGTTAACTATACCCAGCTGAAATAAAAATAAAAATATGTCTCAGTGACAATCGGGCGAGCGGCAGGCTGGACAGAAATGTCCGGCCTGACTGTTTTACAGAGGGTGCTAATTTGAGGAGAGCTACGTTTGCAAATTGCGGGTTCAGGTTGTTTTGTGCAATGTGGCAACGCACTGCGTTAAAGGATTTTCAATGACCCGCTATCCCAGAGATTTCACCGGCTACGGGGCAACACCCGTTGATCCCAAGTGGCCGGGTGGCGCGCGGATCGCAGTGCAATTTGTCCTGAACTATGAAGAGGGCGGCGAGAATAATATCCTGCACGGTGATGCCGCGTCAGAGGCGTTCTTGTCGGAGATCGTGGGTGCCGCCCCATGGCCCGGACAGCGGCATTGGAACATGGAGAGCATCTATGACTACGGCGCGCGTGCTGGTTTCTGGCGCTTGCACCGTTTGTTCACGGGGGCCCAAGTGCCGGTCACAGTGTATGGGGTCGCAAGTGCGCTTGCGCGTGCGCCAGAGCAGGTGGAGGCGATGCAAACCGCCGGTTGGGAGATTGCCAGTCATGGGCTGAAATGGATCGACTACCGCGATCACAGCGAGGAAGCCGAGGCCGCAGACATGGCGGAGGCGGTCCGTCTACATGCGGAGGTCACGGGCGAGGCGCCGCGCGGCTGGTATTGTGGTCGGACCAGTTCCAGTACTGTGCGTCTGGCTGCGCAAACGGGTGCGTTTGACTATATCTCTGATACTTATGACGATGATCTACCTTATTGGTCTGATATCGCGGGCACAGACCAGTTGATCATCCCCTACACCCTCGATTGTAACGACATGCGCTTTGCAACGCCGCAGGGGTTCAACTCTGGTGAGCAGTTCTACACGTACCTGTGCGATACGTTCGACGCGCTGTATGCCGAAGGGATCACGGGGGCGGCCAAGATGATGTCGATCGGTTTGCATTGTCGCCTGATCGGGCGGCCTGGCCGTGTGCAAGCACTTGCGCGGTTCCTTGAGTATATCAAAGGGTTCGAAGGTGTCTGGACCCCGCGTCGCATAGAGATTGCGGAGCATTGGCGCAAAGCCCATCCCCCCGTAAAGCGCGAACATCCCAGCCGCATGGCGCGAGAGGAGTTCGTCGCCAAGTTCGGCAGTATATTCGAGCATTCCGCATGGATCGCCGAGCGGGCCTTTAACCTGGAGCTTGGCCCTGCCCATGACAGCGCGGCGGGCATGCACAATGCACTCGCGCGCATGTTCCGCTCGGCCTCTGATGAGGAACGGCTTGGCGTGTTGACCGCCCACCCTGATTTGGCGGGAAAGCTCGCGGCTGCGGATCGCCTCACGGCGGAGAGCACGTCCGAGCAGGCAAGTGCGGGCCTCGATGCGCTTACTGATGCAGAGCGTACGCGCTTCACCGAATTGAACACCCGTTATGTGGCCAAGCACGGTTTTCCCTTCATTATCGCGGTCAAAGACCATACAAAAGATGGCATCCTCAGCGCCTTTGAGACGCGGGCCGCCAATGACACCGACACTGAGTTCACCACAGCCTGCAAGCAGGTCGAGCGCATCGCGCGCATCAGATTGGATCAAATTTTATGACCTATGCCTTCCCTCCCGGCGGCTTGCCAGATCAAAGCGTGTCTCCCGAAGGCACCGCTGTCTTCACGCCCGCCTATGCGGTTTTGCCCGCCGTAACCCAGCGCGATATCGTCACCAGCTTTTTACCTGGTTGGGCAGGGATGCGCATGTGGGTGCTGGCGCGGCCCATGTCGGGCTTTGCCGAGACATTCAGCCAATATGCGGTCGAACTGGCGCCCGCAGGTGGATCAGACGCGCCCGAAGTCGATGAAGAATCGCAATCGGTGATCTTTGTTGCTTCTGGTCAGGTCACGCTCAACATTGACGGGTCGCGACACGTGCTGGACGCCGGGGGCTATGCTTATATCCCGCCCGAAGCGATGTGGACGATCTGGAATGATAGCGACGCGATGAGCCAGTTTCACTGGATTCGCAAACGCTATGTGGGTGCAGAAGGTGTTGACTTGCCGGAGGCATTTGTGACCTCCGATCAGGCTGTGGCGCCGACGGTGATGCCCAATTGCGATGGCGTCTGGGCCACCACGCGGTTTGTCGAGCCGGACGATCTGCGCCACGACATGCACGTCAATATCGTCACTTTTCAGCCCGGTGGTCGTATCCCTTTTGCCGAGACGCATGTGATGGAGCATGGGCTCTATGTGCTCCAAGGCAGTGCAAATTACTTGCTAAACAAGGATTGGGTGCCCGTCGTTGCAGGGGACTTCATGTGGCTACGCGCGTTCTGCCCACAGGCATGCATCACCACAGGGGACCAGCCCTTCCGCTATCTGCTCTACAAAGACGTGAACCGTCACATGCCGCTATGAGCGGTGCAGATCGCTTCATGGTACCGCGCTTCGACAGGCGAATAGAGCGCTAAATTAGCGGTGGATAACCTTAGGGTGCGGCTTTCAGAATCGCGGTGCCTCATGCTAGGTGTTGCGGCATGGCTCAATCGACCCCCAACATAAGCGCATCCCAGCCGATCATCCGGCAACTCGACGAGACTGCGATCAACCGCATCGCGGCAGGTGAAGTCGTGGAGCGCCCCGCCTCGGCGGTTAAGGAATTGGTCGAGAATGCGATTGATGCAGGGGCCACGCGCATCACGGTTGAATACGCCGACGGCGGGAAAACCCTCATTCGTGTGACGGATGATGGCTGTGGCATCGCGGGTGCTGATCTGCCGCTCGCCCTATCTCGCCACGCAACGTCCAAGATTGACGGCACCGACTTACTCAATATCCACTCCTTCGGATTTCGCGGGGAGGCCTTGCCATCGCTTGGCGCCGTTGGGCGCCTGACGATCAGCAGTCGCGCTGTGGGCTGTGACGGGGCCGAGATCAGTGTGACGGGGGGTAAGCACGGGGCCGTAAAACCGGCGGGGCTGAGCGCGGGTACGGTCGTAACCTTGCGCGATCTTTTCTATGCCACGCCTGCCCGTTTGAAATTCCTGCGCACCGACCGCGCCGAAGCGCAGGCGATTGGTGATGTGATCAAACGCCTCGCCATGGCCGAGCCATTTGTGCGCTTTGTCCTGCGCGACGTATCTGGCGACGGTTCAGGGCGTGATGTGTTCCGCGCCGAGGCAGAGCAGGGGGATCTATTCGACGCATTGCACGGCCGTTTGCGTCAGGTCTTGGGGCGCGAGTTTGCGGAGAATGCGCTGGCCATTGATGCGGAACGGGAGGGATTTCACCTCACTGGATTTGCAGCATTGCCGACGTATTCGCGCGGCTCTGCCGTGGCGCAATATCTGTTTGTGAATGGCCGTCCCGTGAAGGACAAGATGCTCATCGGCGCACTGCGTGGTGCCTATTTTGATTTTCTGAGCCGTGACCGCCATCCCGCGGCGGCGCTGTTCGTGGACTGTGATCCCGATCTGGTGGACGTGAATGTGCACCCCGCTAAATCCGAAGTCCGCTTTCGCGACCCGGCGATTGTGCGCGGGTTGATCGTGTCTGGCCTGCGACACGCGTTGGCCAATGCGGGGCATCGCGCATCGTCGACTGTGGCCGATGCTACCCTTGGCGCGATGCGGCCAGAGGGACAGGGCGAGGCGCGTATTTATCAGATGGATCGCCCCTCAGCAGGGGCGCGGCACACTGCCTATCAGGCCCAAGCGCCCCAAGGTTTCGCCGAAACCCAAGGGATGTGGGGCAGGGTTGAGACCCCGCACGAGGAAGAACCCGCGGAGCGCGCCGACTATCCCCTTGGAACTGCGCGAGGGCAAGTGCATGAGAACTATATCATTGCCCAAACCGCGACGGGCATGGTCATCGTGGACCAGCACGCGGCGCATGAGCGGTTGGTGTATGAGAAGCTCAAGAATCAGATGGCCGCGAACGGCGTCGCGTCTCAAGCACTGCTCATCCCTGAGATCATCGAGCTGTCCTCCTCCGAGCGCGCGGCGATTCTGGACGTGGCGGAGGAGCTTGCTAAATTTGGCCTCGGGATCGAGCCGTTTGGCGGCGATGCAATCGCGGTGCGCGAAACACCAGCGATTCTTGGTGAGGTTAACGCCGAAGCGATGATCCGCGATATTCTGGATGAGTTGGAGGGCGAGGGGGAGAGCCTCTTGGTGCAAGCGCGTATCGAAGCGATTCTGAGCCGCGTTGCCTGTCACGGCTCTATCCGCTCGGGGCGTCGGATGCGTGGCGAAGAAATGAACGCGCTGCTGCGCGAGATGGAGGCGACGCCCCATTCCGGTCAGTGCAACCATGGCCGCCCCACGTATGTGGAACTGAAGCTCAGTGATATTGAACGGCTGTTCGGGCGCACATGATCCAGCTTGGCGATGTGCAATTTGACTTGAGTGATCCTGCCACATTGGCGGTGCTCTTCGGGCTTGGCGTCCTCGCGCTTATCCTTGTCTTACTTGTTGTGCTGCTCTTGCGTCCCGCCCGCATCCCCGCGCCGCTTTCGCATCAACTCTATCGGCTCAGTACTGGGCAGGAGCAGTTGCGCGGTAATCTGCAAACGGTGTCGGACACGCAGGCCCACGCCCAGACCCAGCTTATTCAGAGCCTTGAGACACGCCTCGCTACGGTGCAACTTCAAATGCAGCAACAGTTGTCGCAAATGCAGGAGCGGACCAATCAATCGCTGCACGGCTCTGCCCAACGCACCACCACCAGCCTGACGCAACTCCAAGAACGCCTCGCCGCGATTGACAAGGCGCAGGACAACATCACCAAACTTTCGGGCGATGTGCTGTCTTTGCAGGACATCTTGAGCAACAAGCAGACGCGCGGGGCTTTTGGTGAAATCCAGCTCAATGATATTGTGTATAAGGCCCTGCCCTCTGACAGCTACACCATGCAAAAGACCCTCTCGAACGGGCGGCGGGCGGACTGTCTGATCCATCTGCCGAACCCGCCAGGCCCGATTGTGATTGATGCGAAATTCCCACTGGAGGCTTATGAGGCGTTGCACCGTGCTAGTACGGATTGGGAGTTGAAATCAGCGGTGGCAAACATGCGCACATCGGTGCGCAAACACATTCGCGACATTGCTGATAAGTACATTCTGGATGGTGAGACAGCAGATGGGGCGCTGATGTTTCTGCCGTCCGAGGCCGTCTATGCCGAGCTGCACGCGAACTTTCCGGAACTGGTGCGTGAGGGGTTTGATGCGCGCGTCTGGATTGTCTCGCCCACGACTTGCATGGCGACCCTCAACACGATGCGCGCAATTCTGAAGGATGCGCGGATGCGGGAGCAGGCGGGTGAAATCCGCAAGACCCTGCGCCTGCTGCACCGTGATGTGGAGTTGGTGGTGACGCGCGTGGCCAAGCTCGATACGCATTTTCGCCAAGCACGTGAGGACCTTGAAGGGATCGGCACGGCGGCGGAGCGGGCGGGAAAACGTGCGGCGCGCTTAGATAACTTTGACTTTGAGGAAGTGGAGGGGGAGGATACACCCTTGCCAATGGTAAAAGGACCCCCTGTTTCATGACTGACCAAGCCCCTGATATTAGCGCGCTGTCGCTGGATGCTATTCGTGCCAATACGGCGACTTTGGGGGGAGATGTCCTGCGCACGCCGTGTCTTACACTCGATACGGGTCTCATGGCTGAGGTTTTGGGTGGCGGTGCTGCGGTGCTTAAGCTGGAGTGTTTTCAGCACACAGGCACATTCAAAGCACGCGGCGCGTTGAGTGTGGCGCGCAGCCTCGATGCAGAGCAACGGGCGCGGGGTGTGACAGCGGCCAGTGCGGGCAATCACGCGATTGCTGCCGCGTGGGCTGCGCGGCAGGTTGGCGCATCGGCCAAAGTGGTGATCCAGTCCAACGCCAACCCGTTCCGCGTGGCGATGGCAGAGGCGCAGGGAGCGCAAGTGATTATGAAAGCGCCGGGGGCCGAGACATTCGCCGAAGCCGAGCGTTTGGTGGTTGAGGAGGGACGGCACTTTATCCACCCCTTCGAGGGTCCGCTGACTTCGCTTGGCACAGCTGGTGTCGGGTTGGAGTTGATGGAAGATGCGCCGGAGCTTGATGCTGTGGTCGTTTCAATCGGCGGAGGTGGTCTGATTAGCGGCATTGCGGCAGCGGTTAAACAGATGAACCCCGCGTGTCAGGTGTTCGGAGTGGAGCCTGTTGGTGCGGCGGGCATGCACCGCTCCTTGGTGACAGGTTCGCCTGTGCATCTCGATCAGGTGAGTACCGTCGCAGACAGCCTTGGTGCGCCAATGTCGCTGCCGCTTGGCTATGCGCTTTGTGCCGCCTATGTGGACGAAATTGTGTTGTTGGAGGATGATGTGATCTGCGCGGGCATGGTCGCGTTTCAGCAAGAAGCCAAATTGGCTGTGGAGCCAGCGGCCGGGGCTGCGATTGCTGCGGTGATGGGGCCGCTGCGCGAACGGCTTCAGGGCAAGCGTGTCGGGATTATCGTCTGCGGTGCCAACATCGATGCGCAGACTTACCTCACGCTAATGGCGCGGGGGCTGCCTGCATTTGAGGCGGTTCTTGATTGGTGATTTGAGAACGGCTTGAAGTGATGTCGGCAATGTCACTGCTCTCAAAGGCCGTGGCATTTTCCTGCATCTTTAGGACAAAAAAAGAAATTCCAACTCATTTACATCCGGCGCGCTATCTGACCGGTACAGCAATCGATAATACAGCAGCAACACAGGACAAAGCGCCCCTATGCCCCTCGAAGCGACAAAAAATGCGACCTCTACTTTCCACCCCCGCCGTATCGCGGTGATCGGCGCGGGCATCACAGGTATGGGGGCTGCGCACAAGCTTGCGCCCGGCAATCATGTGACCCTGTTCGAGAGCGGCGCACGCCTTGGTGGACATGCGCGTACGGTGATGGCCGGAAAGAATGGCGATCAGCCTGTGGATACCGGATTTATCGTGTTCAACTATGCCAACTATCCACACCTTGCCGAGCTATTTGCAGAGCTGAATGTGCCGGTCAAGAAGTCCAACATGAGTTTTGGTGCCTCGTTTGACGGGGGCCGTTTGGAGTATGCGCTGACCAGCCTGAGCGCGATATTTGCGCAGCGGCGCAATGCGGTGAACCCGGCGTTCCTCGGTATGTTGCGTGACTTGGTCAAGTTCAACAAACATGCGCTGACGCTGGCAGAAGACAAATCGCTGAGCCTGCGTGACTTTCTGGCAAAACTGGGGACAGGGGATTATTTTCGTGACAATTATCTGTTGCCGTTCTCGGGCGCGATCTGGTCTACGGCCACCGACAAGATTATGGATTTTCCTGCCCATGCGCTGGTTCAGTTTTTTCAAAACCACGCGCTACTTGGCTACTCAGGCCAGCACCAGTGGTACACGGTTGAAGGCGGCTCAATATCTTATGTGAATCTTATCGAAGCATCGATGAGACAGCGCGGTGTCGATATCCGTCTGAATGCAGGCATTGAAGGCGTGCGGCGCGATGCGCAGGGCGTTGAGGTAAAAACCCGCGGCGGGGATTGGGAGCGGTTTGACGAGGTGGTCATGGCCACGCATTCCGATGACACGCTTGCCATGCTCACCGATCCCAGCCCCGAAGAGCAGGCGGCGCTGGGTGCGATCAAATATCAGCCTAATGATGTGATCCTCCATGCCGATACCGATGTAATGCCAAAGCGCAAATTGGCCTGGGCATCATGGGTGTATACTGAGGACGCGAAGGTTAAATCCGACCGGATTGACCTGACCTATTGGATGAATTCGCTACAATCCATTCCCGACGATGATCCACATTTTGTGACCCTCAACACTAAACGCACCATCCGCGAAGAGCTGATCTATGACCGTGTCACCTTGCGCCATCCTGTCTATGATCTGGTGGCGTGGGATGCGCAGGGGAAGGTGCATGCGATGAACGGCCAGCGGAACACGTGGTTCTGTGGCGCATGGCTGCGCAACGGGTTTCATGAGGATGGATTGGCGACGGCGATGGAAGTGGTCGATGCGATGCAAAAGACCCGCGCACAGGCGATGGCCGCAGAGTGAGCGGGCGCGTCGATCATATCGTTGGTCAGACCTATCATGGTCGTAAGGGTAAGGTTGAGAACGCGTTTCGCTACTCCGTGGACTATGTGATCATGGATGCCGAGGCCGAGGTGGAAACACCTAGCTTATTTGCGCGCAACGGGCGCGGCGTGACTTCGCTGCATGATACGGATCATGGTGGACCTCCCGAACAGGGGCGCGGGGCCGCATGGGTGCGTGATGTACTGTCGCAATACCAGATACAGGGTGTGGCGCAGATCGAACTGCTGGCCCAGCCGCGTGTCTTTGGGCACGTATTTAATCCGGTGAGCTTCTGGCTGTGCCGCCGCGATGATGGTGCGTTGATCGCAGTGATCTCGGAGGTGACCAACACATACGGTGACCGCCACAGCTATTTATGTCACCACCCCGATATGGCCCAGATCACGCGCAGCGATCAACTGCACGCGACGAAGCTCATGCATGTTTCGCCGTTCCAGCCTGTTGAGGGCGATTACACCTTCCGGTTCGACATCACTGATGCGCGTATTGGTGTCTGGATCGACTATGGTCGCGCAACTGGTGGTCTCATCGCGACCCTGACGGGCAAGCGCCAGCCGCTCAGCAATGCGGGCATCCTGCGAAGCCTTGTGCGCCGCCCGCTTGGCGCGCGCCGTGTGCTTGCTTTGATTCATTGGCAGGCGCTAAAGCTCTGGATAAAAGGCGCGCTGTTTCGCGGTCGCCCAACACCGCCGAGTGACGAAGTTTCCAAATGACGGCTGCGCAGGGCACCAAACGCTTGCCCGCTTATGCGCTGTTTGCAGCACTGCTGGCCTGTGCGGGTCTGCCGATCTATATCCATGCACCCAAGTTCTATGTCGATGAATACGGTGTTTCGCTGACGGCGCTGGGCGCGGTCTTGTTTGGGTTGCGCCTGTTGGATGTGGTGCAGGACCCGCTGCTCGGGCGTTTGTCTGAAAAACTGCGCGATCAGCGCGGGCTGGCCGTCGGGATCGGCTGTGCGGTGATTGCGCTGGCGATGATTGGGCTTTTTGCGGTGCCGCCGATGACGTCACCTGTGCTTTGGTTCGGGATCATGCTCACGCTGGTGTTTTCCGCGTTTAGTTTTCTCACGATCTGCTTTTACGCCCAAGGTGTCGCCAAAGCCGACAAGATGGCAGGACAGGGGCATTTGCGGCTGGCACGTTGGCGCGAGACAGGCGGGTTGCTGGGCGTTTGTGTGGCGTCGGTTGCGCCTGTGGTGCTGGGCATGATGATGGATGCGCCCTTTGCCGGCTTTGCTGTTGGATTTGCAGTGCTGGCCTTCGCCTCCGCACTGGCGATGCGGGGGGAGTGGGCTTCCGTAGATGTGCCGGAAAGCACTGGATTCGGTACCGTGTTGCGCGACACGCTGGCACGGCGTCTTTTGTTTATCGCGCTGCTCAACGCCGCTCCTGTGGCGGTAAGCTCTACTTTATTCTTGTTCTATGTAGAAAGCGCGCTGGACGCGCCGGGGTATGAGGGACCGCTCCTGTTGCTGTTCTTCCTTTCGGCAGCGGGGGCCGCCCCGGTGTGGGGTGTATTGGCAGAACGCTATGGCGCGCAGCGTGTTTTGCTGAGCGCAATGGTGCTTGCGATCTTTGCCTTTGGCGGGGCGCTTTTCCTTGGTGTGGGCGATGTTTGGCTCTTTGCGCTTGTCTGTGTCGCGTCTGGTGCGGCGATGGGTGCGGACCTGACTTTGCTGCCCGCATTGTTCGCCACGCGCATGGCACAGATAGCCCCTTCGGCGGCAGAAGGTTTCGGATTATGGTCATTTGTGTCCAAGTTTACCTTGGCGTTGGCCGCTGCCATCCTACTTCCAGTATTGGATACGGCAGGATACGTCAGCGGAGGCGAATCCCCGCCACCTGAAAAAGCCGTTGATTTGTTACGTTTGCTTTACGCTGGCGTGCCATGTGTACTCAAACTCGCTGCGATCTTTTTACTGTGGCGAACAAAGATGGAAAGGCCTGCACAATGAGCGATGCTGCATTTTACTTTTTACTAGGTGCCGCACTTGTGTCCTTTGTGTTGGGCCTGCGCCGCAGATTTGCAGACTTCATGGGGCAATCTGCGGATGATTATGCCGATGAATACCCACAATTTGACATGCGCGAGCACCTGAACGGTGAGATGTTATGCGATGGCGTGATTTTTGGCCCACTTGGCCGTGTGACCAGTACATTCAATGCAAATTTTCACATCACGTGGGACGGTAATACCTGCACGATGAAAGAAGAATTTCACTATCACGATGGATCCACTCAGAACCGCGAATGGCGGATCGAGTTGGACGGTGGCGGTAATTTCGAGGCGTGGGCAGATGACGTTCCGGGTAAGGGACGCGGTGAGGTGGCGGGACCTGCGGTCTTGTTCAATTACCCGATCAAGCTGCCTGCCGATGCAGGTGGCCATACGCTCAAGGCATTTGATTGCATGTATCTCACAAAAAACGGAACAGTCGTGAACCGAAGCCAGTTTCGGAAGTTTGGTTTCAGGGTCGCTGAATTAGTAGCGACGATACGTAAAAAGGAAACAGCATGACGCAGTGGCAGGGAAAACGGTATTGGTTAGTAGGCGCAAGCGATGGTTTGGGCGCCGCCTTGGCGCTGCGCCTGAGCCGTGCAGGTGCCGAAGTTATTCTGTCCGCGCGCTCCGAGGACAAGCTCGACGAACTGGCCGACAGCCTGCCCGGCAAGGCACAAGTTGTTACAATGGACGTATCGGACAACGATAGTGTTGTTGAGGCGGCTAAAGCGGTGGGCGCGGTGGACGGTGTCGTCTATCTTGCCGGTGTTTATTGGCCGTTTGGTGCAAAAGAATGGGATGCCGAGCAAGCGAACGCGATGGCCGACATCAACTTTACGGGTCTGATGCGGGTCATGGGGCAGGTTGTGCCAGATATGGTGGCGCGCGATTCGGGCCACATCGTTATTACATCGAGCCTGACAGGTTTTCGCGGACTTCCCGGCTCCATCGGCTACACTGCATCAAAGGCTGCGACGATGTCGCTTGCCGAATGTATGTATGCCGATCTACGCAAAACCGGAGTGGATGTGCAGGTCGTTAACCCTGGTTTTATCAAGACGCAGCTGACCGAAAAGAATGATTTCAAAATGCCGTTCCTGATGACGCCAGAGAAGGCGTCTCAAGAAGTGTTTGAGCATATGAACACCGACAAATTTAAGAAGAGCTTTCCGTTTGCTTTCTCTTTGGTATTTCGGGGCAGTCAGTTTTTGCCCGATTGGCTGTATTTCCGCATTTTTGGCGCATAAAGCCGCGCTATATTTGACAGCAACGTGCCGCCCCTCGGGGCGGCATTTTATGTTTTAGCACTTACCCGTTGTTGGGTTTGGGAGGCCGCAATCATCCTTAGAGCATGCCTTTTGCGCGAACCGCCTGAACACTCTCGCGGTTTTCCATACGGGCCATGAATTCTGTGATCTTCGGGAAGTTCGCCACGTTGACCCCGTCACCTGCCAGCCAGTTGCAGACGATAAAGAGATAGGCGTCGGCGATGGTGAACTGTGTGCCGCAGATATAGTCCCCCCGCAAACATTCAGATTCAACAAATGCTGCACAAGCGGTCATCGTTTCGGGTGCTTTGGCGGCCATGTCTGCTTGGCTCTCTGGCTTATCCGCCCATCTGCTGCCGCGCATTTTATGGGCGTGGGCCACATGCATGGTTGAGGCGAGATAGTACATTACGCTGCGCATATGGGCGGCGTCTTCGGGGGCGTCAGGTGTGAGGTTCTTGTCCGGTGACAGAGCAGCAATGTAGTCTAGCAATGCGCCGGTCTCTGTCAGCACATTTCCGTTTTGTAGCACCAGTGCAGGCACGCGACCTTTTGGATTGATGGCGAGGAATTCAGGCTTTGTTTGTGCCGCCTGCGCGAAGTCTATGCGTGCGAGATCGTGGTCAAGCCCGGCCTCAATGAGTGCGATGGCGGGAGCTATGGAGATCGTACCGTTGGCGTAAAACAATTTCATGAGAGGCCCTTTCAGATGTTGGTTTTGGACAAGCGGCGGGTGGCTGTGTCCAGATGGGGCGTTGCGTTGAATAATACCGGCGAGAGGTAGCCGCCGATCGGGTGCAGTTGATGCAGGGAGGTGTGAAAGATCGCGATCGCGGTGCGCGCGGTGGCCTCCACGCTCAGGTCCATCTGCTGGCCGATCACATTGGCGATCAGGCCGCCGGAGGTTACCACCAATGCCGGACCTTCGCCTGCGGCAATCTCGGTCAGGGCATCGTTGATCCGGCTTTGAAAATGAGCGTAGGTTTCTGGCGCTCCTTCCAGTTTTTCGTCTTTCCAATGCTGAAACACAGTGGGGAGATGCGCGATAAACCCCGCCTGTTCGGTGGGGAAGGGAATCCCGTGCTGTTCGGCAAGCAGGCCACCGAGGGTGAAGTACTCCAACTCGTTCAGCCGCGCATCACGGGTGGGGGTAAGGTCGGTCGCCATGCCGTCAGCGGTTTCAATGTGCCGCCGCAAAGTGCCCGTAAAAAGCCGCGTGTTATGAGCCTCTGTGGCGCGTAAATGATCGCCCAACCAACGCGCTTGTTGGTGGCCCAGATCGCTGAGACGGTCATAGCTCGCCTCGTCTGTTGCCGTTGAATTGGCCTGACCGTGGCGGATGAGAGTGATGGTGGACATGGATGCTCCTGCTGGCTGAGCTCTTGATAGGCGAGGCGGCAAGGCAGCGAAAGGGGCCTATCGGAAACATGTGTGCCGTGTCATGGCGGAAAAGCGTGGCGCGGTGTCGGGAACGGCCTTCCCGTAAACGCCCCTTATGGGTACAAGCTGTCCAAGCGCTTTGGAGGATTTCGGCATGACGGATAAGGTCACATTCACGCTCGACGGGGAAACGGTTGAGGCGGACGCAGGTCTGACGATCTGGGAAGTGGCCAATGGCCGCGGGCTGAAAATCCCGCACCTGTGTCATAAACCGGCACCCGGATATCGCCCGGATGGCAACTGTCGCGCCTGCATGGTCGAGATCGAGGGCGAGCGGACACTTGCTGCGTCGTGCATCCGCGAACCTGCCGAGGGCATGGTGGTTGTGACCAACAATGCGCGTGCGACGAGTGCGCGCAAGATGGTGGTAGAGTTGCTTATGGCGGACCAGCCCGAGCGTGATGTGGCCCATGATAAATCTAGCCATATGTGGGATATGGTCGAGTTGAACGGAAGCGATGAAAGCCGTTTTCCAAAGCTGGCAGAAGGGCATATTCCTCTGCTTGATGACAGCCACGTCGCGATGAGTGTGAACCTTGATGCCTGTATTTCGTGTGGCCTCTGCGTGCGGGCCTGTCGCGAAGTGCAGGTGAATGATGTGATCGGCATGTCCGGTCGGGGCATGGCCAGCTATCCGACATTTGATATGGCTGATCCGATGGGAGAATCCTCCTGCGTGGCCTGCGGTGAATGCGTGCAGGCCTGTCCGACGGGTGCCCTGATGCCCTCCACGGTGGTTGATGATAACCAAGTAGGCGATAGCGCCGACTTTGACCGCGAGGTCGAGAGCATCTGTCCGTTCTGCGGTGTGGGCTGTCAAATTTCGCTTAAGATCAAGGATGATAAGGTCAAATATGTCGACGGCATCAACGGCCCTGCGAACGAGGGGCGGTTGTGTGTCAAAGGGCGGTTTGGCTTTGACTATATCCACCACGATCACCGCCTGACAAAGCCGCTCATCCGCCGTGATGATGCACCCGCCAAGGGGCTGAACGTTGACCCGGGCAACTACCTCGAATTCTTTCGCGAGGCGACATGGGACGAGGCCCTGGATGTTGCTGCCAATGGGCTACGCAAGATTGACGGAACGGGTGTGGCAGGTTTTGGCTCCGCAAAATGCACCAACGAAGAGGCGTATCTGTTCCAGAAGATCATCCGCCAAGGATTTGGCCACAACAACGTCGATCACTGCACGCGGCTGTGCCACGCCTCCTCGGTTTCGGCACTGCTGGAGAATGTTGGATCAGGTGCAGTCTCTGCGACCTTCAACGAGATTGAAAATGCCGATGTGGCCATCGTGATCGGTGCCAACCCGACGGAAAACCATCCTGTCGCGGCCACCTATTTCAAGCAGTTCACCAAGCGCGGTGGCAAGCTCATCGTGATGGACCCGCGCGGTCAGGCGCTCAAGCGTCATTCCTCGCATATGCTGCAATTTCGGCCCGGTACGGACGTCTCCATGCTCAATGCGATCATGCATGTGATCGTCGAGGAGGAACTTTACGACAAGCAGTATATCCAAGCCTATACCGAGAATTGGGAAGCGGAAAAGGCGCATCTCAAGGACTTTACGCCGGAGAAGATGGCGGAGATCTGTGGCATTGATGCGGAGATGCTGCGCGATGTTGCGCGGACCTTTGCAGGCGCAAATGCGGCGATGATCTTTTGGGGTATGGGGGTCAGCCAGCATATCCACGGTACGGACAATGCGCGCTGTCTGATCAGCCTTGCGTTGATGACGGGTCAAGTGGGCCGGCCCGGTGCAGGTTTACATCCGCTGCGCGGGCAGAACAACGTGCAAGGTGCCTCTGATGCAGGCATGATCCCGATGTTCTTGCCTGATTATCAGTCGGTTACGGATGATGGGGTACGCTCTGCCTTCACGGATGTTTGGGAAAGTGGTGATTTTAGCGCCGAGAAGGGCCTGACCGTTACGGAGATTCTGGATGCGGTGCATGATGGCGACATTAAGGGGATGTATATCCTTGGGGAGAACCCCGCGATGTCCGACCCTGATGTGGAGCATGCGCGTGATGCGCTGGCGAAGTTAGAGCATCTGGTGGTGCAGGATATTTTCATCACCGAGACGGCAAATTTTGCCGATGTGATCCTGCCCGCATCAGCATTTGCAGAGAAGTCCGGAACGGTGACCAACACCAACCGTCAGGTCCAGATGGGCCGTGTGGCGGTGCCGCCGCCCGGTGATGCGCGTGAGGATTGGTGGATCGAAGTGGAGTTGGCAAAGCGTTTGGGGCTGGATTGGAACTACGCCTCGCCTGCGGACATTTTTGCCGAGATGAAACTGAATATGAAGTCGCTCGACAACATCACTTGGGATCGTTTGGAAGAACAGAATGCGGTAACTTATCCCTCGCTCAGCCCGGAAGATCCGGGACAAGCGATTGTGTTTATGGATGGTTTCCCGCGTGCAGGCGGCCGTGCCCGATTTACCCCTGCCAGCATTATTGCGCCCGATGATACGCCCGATGCGGAGTATCCGATGATCCTCACCACAGGGCGTCAGTTGGAGCATTGGCATACGGGCTCGATGACGCGCCGTTCGAGTGTGTTGGACGGATTGGAGCCGGAGGCGAATTGCTCGCTTCACCCATCAACATTGCGTAAACTAGGCGTTGAGGCGGGTGATCTGGTGCGGCTGACAACCAAGCGCGGGAGCATCGAGATCATGGCGCGCATGGACCGTGCTGTCTCGCCCGATATGGTGTTTTTGCCGTTTGCCTATGTGGAAGCGGCAGCGAATATCCTGACCAATCCGGCGGTTGATCCGTATGGTAAAATTCCAGAGTTCAAGTTCTCGGCTGTGAAGGTTGAAGCGGTAAAAGCTGCTGTTGCGGCGGAGTGATAGTGCGGGACTGAGGGGCTTTGCCCCTCAGACACCCCAGAGGATATTTGACCAAATAAGATAACCAGATTTGAGGGTGCCACCTGTGCAGCGGGGTGGCGCCGGCTAAATCCATATGACATCGCCAAGGAAGATATAGCCGGCGCCGTAAATTGTTTTGATTAGTTGCGGGTTCTTGGGGTCTTCGCGCAGCTTTGTGCGCAAGCGGGAGATACGCACATCCATGGCCCGATCGAAGCTTTCGGAAGCTGCACCGCCCAAGTGTTCTTGCATCTGGGCACGGCTGATGAGGCGTTTCGGGGCGTCTAGGAACAGGCGCAGCACTTCGCCTTCGGCATGACTGAACGGAGTCTCTGTGCCCGTATCATCTTCAAGCATATAGCGGTCGAAATGGGCGGTCCAGTTTTTGAATTGGGCGGTGTTTGACGCGCGCGGGGTTGCCTTTGCCCCGCGCAGACGGGCGCGGATGCGGGCGACGACTTCTGCTGGATCAAAAGGTTTGCTGATGTAGTCATCGGCGCCGAGCTCCAGACCCGTGACGCGGTCCTGCACTTGGGCACGGCCGGAGATGATGATGACGATAGCGCCCTGCTCAAGTGCAAGGCGGTGGACGAGCGTAAGGCCGTCAGTGTCGGGAAGCGAGAGGTCCACGAGGCAAACGTCGGGTGTCCGCTTGGCGAGTGCTGCCTCGAAGGCAGAAGCGCGGCCAAAGCTCATTGTCTCGAACCCTGCCTCTTGGAGGACGTCTGATAGGAGGGTGCGGATTTCAGGCTCGTCGTCGAGGATGCTGACCAGTGGTTTTTTCATGTTTTTGCGACCTTTGTGGGGGTGATCAGGGCCGCGAGATCGTCGGCGGTGAAGGGTTTTCGCAGCACGGGCGCGTGTTTTTGTGCTGTCAGGAAAAGCGGCGCGTCTGACGGAAGGGATGTCATCAGGATCAGGGGGGGGCTGCCTGTGCCGAGGCGGCGGGCGAGGTCGGTGCCTGTTGGCTCGCCCTCAAGCTGGATATCGCTGAGGATGAGGGCAATGTCGGGCAGATCGGCGAGTAGGGCGGTTGCCTCGTCCACACTTGCGGCCTCAATCACAGAATGGCCGAGCTCCATTAACATATCACGCATCAGTGCGCGCAAATCATCGCGGTCCTCCACCAGTAGAGCAAGACCTGTGGTGGCGGGAACGGCGGCGCGGTAGGGCAGGCGCAATGTGACCTGCGCGCCGGTGTCGGTATTGGACAGGCGCAGATCTCCTCCTGCGAGTTTCGTCATATCATAGACCATTGGCAGGCCAAGACCCGACCCCTCCGCCCCTTTTGTTGTGAAGAAAGGATCCAGCGCGTGGGTAAGTGCATTTGGCGAAAAGCCTGCGCCTGTGTCGCTGACCTGAAATTCGATCCATGTCTCATGAACGTTGCGTACGGTGAGGGTGATATCGCCGCTGGTGCCCATGGCATCGCGGGCGTTGAGGATGAGGTTGAGCAGACCGTCCTGGAGCATGCCGCGGTCCAATAAGACAGTCTCTAGGTCGGGGACATTCAGGGTCAGAGACATGCCGTCGGGCAGGGTCGGCTCCGCCAATATGACAAGGTCCTGCATCAGAGATTGCACGTCTGTGGCAGTGGGGCGCAGGCTGCGTGGATCGGAAATTTGTGCGATGGAGGTGAGGAGTGCGCCGCCACGGCGGACGGCGTTCAGCGTGCCCTCAATCAAAGGGGCGGCGTCTGCAGGCAGTGCGGGCAGGCGGCCAAGGCGTGATTGTAGGCCAAGGATGATGGTCAGCAGGTTTGAGAAATCATGGGCAAGGCCGGAGGTTATCTGTGCCGCTAGCGTGCGGCGGCGGGTCTGTTGCAGCGCAGCACGGGTTTGGGTTTCTTCGGTGACATCCATCGACAGGATATAAACGCCGCCCGCGCGGTCCGGCGTAAAGGCGGAGCGGATGCGGCGGGAGTTCGTCTGATCGGTGAATTCCTGCACTGCGGACTTGCCGTCGTAGGCTGTGGTGAGGGCATCCGAAAGTTTGTCATAGTTGAAATGACCCAGCACTTCACGAATGGGCTGGCCCAGAATATCAGAGGGTCGATCGGGGATGATCGCGCTGAGGCGTTGATTGGAATAGGTGTAGTGCCCTGTCGCATCGACGTGGGCGATGTGGGCGGGCATCATCTCGGTTGTCAGGCGGGCGCGGGCCTCTGACGCGGTAAGCTGGCGTTTGGTTTCCTCCAGGGTGGTGATCATCGCTGCGCGCTCGCGGTTGGTCTGGCTGAGCGCTTCCGTATGAGCGAGGACCTGATCGCTGAGCGCATCGGAGCGGGCGCGCAGAAGGGTCTCTTGTATTTTTGTAGCTGAGATATCTGTATAAACAGTGACCCATCCTCCATCTGGCAGGGGCGAACCTTCGACGCTGATGGTGCGTCCATTGGCGCGGGTGCGCTCCATATAGTGGGCTTTGAATGCTTTTGCCTGTTGGATGCGTTCGGTCACAAAGGTCGCGACATCAGTAACCTCGCCGTATTCGCCGCTTTGGGCGAGGTGGGTCACGGTGCCGTGGAAGGTGGCCCCGGGTGTGACGAGTGCATCAGGAAGATTGAACATGGTTTGGAACGGCGCGTTGCACACGACCAACCGTAGGTCGCGGTCATAGATGGACAGGGCCTGCGCAATGAGGTTGAGGCCGGCCATTGTCATGGATTTGGTTTGATCGTTGCTTAAAGGCATGAGGTAGTTTGCACCCGCTTGGCGGCGTGTCAAAGGGTCAAGCGGCAATAGTAACAATTCGTAAGGATTGAGAAATCATCACGAATAAGTTGACGCTGAATTTAACGCTGCCATTCTACGCGAATACTGAATCGCGCAAACGCGGTCTGCCTGTCGGAAATGACGGGATCTGGGAGGATACTACTTTGGCTTTGATTGAATGCCCTGCAGGGCAACCTGCGTCCGTACCTGCGCTCTTGCATCGCAACGCAAAGAAGTTCGCTAACGCACCCGCGTACCGCGAGAAGGAATATGGCATCTGGCAAAGCTGGACCTGGTCCCAGACACGTGACGAGGTTGAGGCGCTGGCGCTCGGCTTTATGGAGTTGGGGCTGAACGAGGGCGATTTTGTCTCGATCATCGGGCGCAACCGTCCCTATCTTTATTGGGCGATGATGGCTGCCGAGATGTGTGGCGCTGTACCTGTGCCGCTTTATCAGGACGCCAACTCCGAAGAGATGACTTATGTGATGAGCCACTGTGGCGCGCGGTTTGCTGTGGTGGGGGATCAGGAGCAGGTCGACAAGATCACAGATGTAAAAGACCAACTGCCCGAATTTGAGCGGATGATTTACCTCGATCCGCGCGGTTTGCGGAAATACGATCACGAGCACCTGAACCAGTATCAGGCCGTGCAGGAAATGGGCCGCAAGAACCGCGACAAGCATATTAAAGAATTGGAAGCGCGTCAGGCCAAGCTGAATTACGACAGCATAGGCGTCATGCTTTATACGTCCGGCACCACGGGAAAGCCCAAGGGTGTTGTGCTGAGCAACCGCAATGTCATCGAGACGGCGAAATCGTCGTCGGAGTTTGATAACTTGCGCCAGACGGATGAAATTTTGGCCTACCTGCCGATGGCATGGGTCGGGGACTTTATCTTTTCCGTGGGTCAGGCGCTTTGGACGGGATTCTGCACCAACTGCCCGGAGAGTGCGGACACAATGCATGTGGATCTGCGCGAAATCGGGCCGACATATTATTTTGCACCGCCGCGTGTTTTCGAGACGCAGTTGACCAATGTGATGATCCGCATGGAAGACGCAAGCAAGTTCAAGAAAAAGCTGTTCGACTATTATATGGCTGTAGCGCGTAAAGTCGGGCCTGCGATTTTGGACGGCGAGGATGTGAGCTTTGGCGACCGTCTGAAGTACCGTATGGGTGAGATGTTCATTTACGGTCCGCTCAAGAACACGCTTGGCTTTAGCCGTGTGCGGGTTGGATATACTGCCGGTGAGGCAATCGGGCCGGAGATTTTCGATTTTTACCGCTCATTGGGGATCAACCTCAAGCAGCTCTATGGTCAAACCGAAGCTACAGTGTTCATCACGGCGCAGCCGGATGGTCAGGTGCGCAGCGATACTGTGGGCGTGACCTGTCCCGGCGTAGAGTTGAAGATTGCCGACAATGGTGAGGTCTTCTATCGCTCGCCTGGTGTGTTTGTGGAGTATTATAAGAACGCCGAAAGCACGGCGGATACAAAGGATGCCGAGGGTTGGGTCGCCACAGGTGACGCTGGATTTATCGAGCCTGACACAGGGCATTTGCGGATTATTGACCGTGCCAAGGACGTAGGCAAAATGGCGAATGGATCGCTGTTTGCGCCAAAATATGTCGAGAACAAGCTCAAGTTTTTCCCGAACATTCTGGAAGCTGTGGTTTTTGGCAACGGCAAGGCAGAGTGTACGGCGTTTATCAACATTGACCTGACGGCGGTGGGCAACTGGGCGGAACGCAATAACATTGGTTATGCCTCCTATCAGGAGTTGGCGCGTCACCCGCAGGTGATGCAGCAAATCCAAGAACATGTTGAGGCGGTGAACGAGAGCGTGGCCGAAGACGAGATGTTGTCGGGCTGTCAGGTGTATCGTTTTGTTGTGCTGCATAAAGAGCTGGACGCGGATGACGGAGAGTTGACGCGGACACGCAAGGTGCGCCGCCGGATCATCGAAGAGAAATATGCCGATATCATTGAGGCGCTTTATGACGGATCGGAGCAGGTGAGCACCGAGACCGAAGTGACCTACGAAGACGGGCGTAAGGGCAGCATCAAAGCGACGCTGGAAGTGCGATCGGCTAAGGTGTTTGCGGACAATCGCAAGATGGCGGCAGAATAATGGGTGTCGTTCGACGCGCGCGTGCCGCGACGCCCCGCCAGCCATCCCGCAAAGAATTGAGCTTAATTGAAAAAGTGACGCAGGGGGGCATCGCGTGAAAGATAACGCCGAGAGCTATGTGACCAAGGACGGGCGCACGATTGGCCCTGTGGTCATGGAGATGAAGAACATCACCCTGCGATTTGGTGGTGTGGAAGCGATCAAGGATATCTCTTTTGATATTCGTGAGGGAGAGATACGCGCGATTATCGGGCCAAACGGTGCTGGTAAGTCGTCGATGCTCAACGTGATTTCGGGCTTTTACATCCCGCAAGAGGGTGAGGTCTGGTACAAAGGATCGCGCCGTCCTTCCATGAAGCCGTTTGAAGTGGCCGAGCAGGGGATCGCGCGGACGTTTCAAAACATCGCCTTGTTCGAGGGGATGAGTGTTTTGGACAACGTGATGACCGGACGCTTGACCCATATGAAATCGGGTATGTTTTCCCAGATGCTATGGCGCGGTGCGGCGGAGCGCGAAGAGGTCGAAAACCGTGAAGTCGCCGAGAAGATCATCGACTTTTTGGAAATTCAGGCCATCCGCAAAACGCCTGTGGCGCGGCTACCTTATGGCTTGAAAAAGCGGGTGGAGCTTGCGCGGGCTTTGGCGGCTGAGCCTTCGATCTTGCTGCTCGATGAGCCGATGGCAGGGATGAACGTTGAGGAGAAAGAGGACATGAGCCGCTTTATTCTTGATGTGAACGATGAATTTGGCACCACGATTGCGCTTATTGAGCATGACATGGGTGTTGTGATGGACCTGAGCGACCGTGTGGTGGTGATGGATTACGGCAAAAAGATCGGTGATGGCACGCCGCATGAAGTGCGCAACAATCAAGCGGTGATTGATGCGTATCTGGGTGTGGCACATGATTGATCTTGGGGGGGCTGTGTGATGAACGAACAACTTGCTTTTACAATCGAGGTCTTTGCCAACGGGCTGATGGCGGGGGTGCTTTATGCGCTGGTGGCGCTCGGATTCGTGCTGATCTATAAGGCGTCGGGTATTTTTAACTATGCCCAAGGTGTTATGGCGCTGTTTGCGGCGATGACGCTGGTGGGTATCCAGAACGGGCAGGTGCCGTTTGCGCATTTGATCAATGCGATATTCGGGTTGGACGTGCACAAGTTCGGATGGACGGTTCATTCGTTCGTAGCGATTTTGCTGACTGTCTGCGTGATGATCCTGCTTGCCTGGGCTGTGCAGCGGTTTGTGTTCCGCCATTTGGTGGGTCAAGAGCCGATCATTTTGTTTATGGCGACCATCGGTCTGGCCTACTTCCTTGAAGGGGTGGCGGATTTGATGTGGGGCTCGGAGCTCAAGGCGTTGAACGTTTGCGCGGCGGAGGGTGCCTGCCTGCCACAAGGGATGAACGCCTGGCTTGAGAGTACAACCTATGAAGCGCTGGGCTATGGCTTTTTCATCGATAACCTCGATATTGTAGCATCCATTGTTGCCGTGATCCTTGTGGTCGGCTTGGTGATGTTTGCGCAGTATACCAAGCAAGGCCGCGCGATGCGGGCCGTGGCGGATGACCATCAGGCGGCGTTGTCCGTAGGTGTTTCGCTCAACTTTATCTGGATATTAGTCTGGTCGCTGGCAGGGTTTGTGGCCCTCGTCGCAGGGATCATGTGGGGGGCGAAATCCGGGGTTCAGTTCTCGCTGTCACTAATTGCGCTCAAGGCACTGCCAGTGCTGATGCTGGGTGGATTTACGTCAATTCCTGGGGCCATCGTCGGTGGCTTAATCATCGGTGTGGGCGAGAAGTTGTTTGAATTCTTGATCGGTGCGCCGTTTCTTGGGGGGGCGACCGAGAACTGGTTTGCCTACATGCTTGCGCTGGTGTTTTTGGTATTTCGTCCGCAGGGATTGTTCGGGGAGAAGATCATTGAACGGGTTTAACGCAGTGGTGTCGGACCGGGGCCAGCCCCGGACCCCGGAGTATTTTCGGCCAAAAGAAATAGGGAGCCTTGTCCATGTTCTATCGTGAAGCAGGCGATTTTAGTACGACTTACGCTGAAGACCAGCAAACGTTTCCGATCAAGTTTGATCGCTATCGTTATTATCTGGTGCTGTTTGTGGCCATCTTCGTAGTGCCGTTTATGCTCAACGATTACTGGGTGAACTCGCTGCTGCTCCCGTTCTTAATCTATGCGATTGCGGCGCTGGGATTGAACATTTTGGTTGGGTATTGCGGACAGGTGTCCTTGGGCACGGGCGGTTTCATGGCTGTGGGGGCGTATAGCTGTTACAAGTTTATGACGGGTGTCGATATCTGGTGGGGTGGCGAGTTGCTGTTCCGTCTGCCCGAGTTCAACATCTTTTTCAGCGTCATCATGGGCGGTGTGATGACCGCGATGGTCGGTGTGCTGTTCGGTTTGCCAAGCTTGCGGATCAAAGGATTCTACCTTGCTGTGGCAACGCTCGCCGCGCAGTTCTTCCTGGTGTGGCTGTTTAACCGTGTATCGTGGTTTTATAACTACTCTGCCTCTGGTCAAATTAGCGCCCCCGAACGGGATCTGTTTGGAATATTGATCACTGGCCCTTCGACAACGCCTTGGGCAGCCTATCTGTTTTGTCTGTTTTTCACCATCGTCAGCGCTTATATTGCGCGCAACCTGACGCGGGGATCGGCGGGGCGCAGATGGATGGCGATTCGTGACATGGATATCGCGGCCGAGATCATCGGAGTGAACCCACTGCGTGCTAAGCTGACGGCCTTTGCAGTCTCATCGTTCTTTATCGGCATCTCTGGTGCGCTGTTCTTTTCCGTCTATCTCGGCGCCGTCGAAGTGGGCGAGGCGTTCGGCATCCAGAAATCATTCCTTGTTCTATTCATGATCATCATCGGCGGTTTGGGCAGCATCTTTGGCTCTTTCGCGGGGGCGGCGTTTCTTGTGCTACTTCCTGTCGCGCTCAAGGTGGTGGGTGTGAATTGGCTGGGCTGGCCCACTGACATCGTGGCGCATTTGCAGCTGGTGATTGTGGGCCTGTTGATTATCGTATTCCTGATTGCGGAGCCGCACGGTATCAACCAGCTGTGGCGCGTGGCAAAGGAAAAACTGAGATTGTGGCCCTTCCCGCACTAGCGGGCAGGCTATGAGAAAATGAGGCGGGAGTACCCGTCCATCAAGACCAATCGGATAAAACCCAAGGGAGGAAACAACCGATGAAATACAAACTAGCAAGTTGGGCCACTGCGGCCATCATGGCGGCGAGCCCAGTCATGGCTGATCTGGTGATGCCATCACTCAGCTTTCGCACCGGACCTTATGCGGTCGGCGGCATTCCACTGGCAGACGGCTATGCCGACTATTTCACCCTCGTGAACGAGCGTGATGGCGGCATTGGTGGCGTGCCTGTTCGCGTTCTGGAATGCGAGACAGCATATAACACGGAAAAAGGCGTTGAATGTTATGAGAGCACCAAGGGCGAAGGTTCCTTGCTTTATCAACCCTTCTCGACTGGCATCACCTACCAGCTTATTCCCAAAGTGACCGCAGACGGTATCGCGCTGCACACGATGGGTTACGGTAGGACATCTGCGGCCAACGGCAAAGTGTTCTCGAATGTGTTCAACTTCCCTGCCAACTACTGGGATGCGGCATCGGTTGCGATCAACTATCTGCTTGATCAGAACAATGGCGATATCGCAGGGCGCAAAATCGCGCTGATCTATCACAACTCTGCTTATGGCAAAGAGCCGATCCGCACACTGGAACAACTGGCTGAAAAGCACGGGTTCGAACTTAGCCTGCTTGCGGTTGATCATCCCGGCCAGGAGCAGAAATCACAGTGGTTGCAGATTCGCCGCGAAAAGCCTGACAATGTCTTGATGTGGGGTTGGGGCGTGATGAACCAGGTGGCCATTCAGGAAGCTGCTAACATTCGCTATCCGATGGAGAATTTCATCGGTGCATGGTGGTCTGGTGCGGAAGCGGATGTGCTTCCAATCGGTGAAGCGGCAAATGGCTATAAGGCATTGACCATGAACGGCGTGGGCAAAAACTTCTCAATCTACGATGATCTGCAGAAGTATGTCTATGATGCGGGCAAATCTGCCGGTGCGGGTGATCAAAGCGGTACTGTTTTGTATAGCCGTACAATCTATGCAGGTTTCCTCGCGCATATGGCGATCCTGAAGGCACAGGAAATCCACGATGTTGCCGACATCACGCAAGCCATGATGGTTGACGGGATGGAGAACCTGGTGATCACAAATGAAATGATGGAAGAATATGGTGTTGCCGGTATGGGCCCAGAGTTTGCTGTCAGCTGTGAGAACCACGGTGGCCCCGGTCTGGGTGCTGTAACGCAGTGGGATGCAGCCGCTGGCGTCTGGAACCAGATCTCCGAGTTCAAAGTGTCGGACAAGGAAGTCATTGATGCCTTGGTCGAGGAAGACAGCATGGCATATGCAGCTGAAAACAAAATCGAACCACGTTGTAACTAAGGTGTGATCCTCTGGCCGCCGCAGACGCAGCGGCCAGAGAATTTTAAAGAATTCAAGAAGGGACCAAGGACAATGTTGGACGCAAAACCCGCCGAGGTGCAGGTCGATAACCTGCTCGAAGTGAACAACATCGAAGTGATCTATAATCACGTTATCCTTGTCCTCAAGGGCGTGAGCCTGAACGTGCCCAAGGGCGGTATCACCGCATTGCTGGGTGGTAACGGGGCGGGCAAGACGACAACGCTTAAAGCAATTTCCGGTTTGCTGGCCTCCGAGCGGGGCGAAGTAACCAAAGGTTCGATCAAATATCGCGGTGAGTCGATTGCAGCCCAGGACCCCGCCGAAACGGTGAAAAAGGGTGTCGTGCAGGTGATGGAAGGCCGTCACTGTTTCGAGCACCTGACGATCGAGGAAAACCTGCTGACCGGCGCCTACACGCGCACCGATGGCAAGGGTGCGATCGCGGCGGATTTGGAGATGGTGTACAACTATTTCCCGCGGTTGCGCGAACGCAAGAAATCACAGGCGGGCTATACCTCCGGTGGAGAGCAGCAAATGTGTGCTGTTGGCCGCGCGTTGATGAGCCGTCCGGAGACGATCCTACTTGATGAGCCGTCAATGGGTCTGGCACCGCAACTGGTGGAGCAAATTTTCAACATCGTGAAAGAGATCAACGAGAAGGAAGGCGTGACCTTCCTGCTGGCTGAGCAGAACACAAACGTGGCGCTGAGATTTGCGCATTACGGATACATCCTTGAGAGCGGGCGTGTGGTGATGGACGGGCCTGCTAAAGACCTGCGCGAAAATCAGGACGTTAAAGAATTCTATCTGGGTATGTCGGACGAGGGGCGTAAATCCTTCCGCGAAGTGCGCAGCTACCGTCGGCGTAAGCGCTGGCTCTCCTAAGATGACCGCTTCGGCCCACAGCGACGATCCGCATCTGGTGGATCGCGTCTCATGGTTGCGTGCGGCTGTGATGGGGGCCAATGACGGGATCGTATCTGTTGCATCGGTTATTGTGGGTGTTGCGGCGGCGGACCCTGATCCACGCGCAGTGCTGATCGCAGGTGCAGCGGCTCTGGCAGCTGGTGCAATGTCGATGGCCGCTGGGGAATATGTGAGCGTGTATTCACAAGCAGACCTTGAAGCAGCGGATATTGCGCGAGAGCGTCAGGCGCTGATTGATGATCCGGTCGGCGAGGAAGCCGAGCTTGCTGCGATATTCGAAGAACGTGGATTGTCGGTGCAGACTGCGGCGTTGGTTGCGCGGGAATTGACGGAGAAGGATGCGCTGGGTGCGCATGTGCGTGAAGAATTGGGCCTTGGCGATGCGCAGGCGGCGCGACCGATGCTCGCAGCGGTGACTTCTGCGATTACGTTTAGTGTGTTTGCGGCGATCCCTTTGATTGCGGCGATCTTGGCCCCTGCCGCGCTGTTAATCCCTGTGGTGGTGGTGGTGACGCTGGTCGCATTGACCCTTCTGGGTGCGATGGGTGCGATTGCGGGGGGTGCTTCCTTGGGGCCAGCGGCCCTGCGCGTGGTTGTTTGGGGCAGTCTAGCCATGGCGGTGACTGCCGCTGTGGGCCGAATGTTTGGCGTTGCCGTCTGAGGGCGGTGCATTGAAAAAGATGAGTGGATGATATGAGCAATTTTGATGATCTGGAGACCCGCAGTGCCGAGGCGCGTGCCGTTGACCTGGCCGCTGCACTGCCCGCGCAAATCGCCCGCGCCAAAGGGCTGGCGGGCTATGGCGGATCATTGGACAGCGTTGATGCGTCGGCCATAACCACCGTTGCCGCATTGGCTGATCTGCCGATTTTGCGTAAATCAGAGTTGGGTAAGGCACAGGTGGCCAATGCGCCCTTTGGCGGATTCACCACCAAACCTGCGAGCGGCTTTAGCCATGTGTTTCAGTCTCCCGGCCCGATATATGAGCCTTCTTCCACCGACCCCGACTGGTGGCGCATGGGGCGATTCTTGCATGCAATTGGCATCGGCGAAGGCGATATCGTGCACAACTGTTTTGGCTACCACCTCACGCCGGCGGGGATGATATTCGAGAGTGGTGCACGTGCTGTTGGTGCTGCAGTATTGCCAGCGGGAACGGGTCAGACCGAGCTTCAGGTGATTGCCGCGCGCGACATCGGCACGACGGCATATGCGGGCACACCAGACTACCTCAAAATCATTCTGGAAAAAGCTGACGAGATGGGTGTGACGCTCGGGATTACGCGTGCTGCGGTGGGCGGTGGCGCTTTGTTCCCGAGCTTGCGTGACTGGTACACTGCGCGCGGCATTACATGTTTGCAGAGCTACGCTACGGCCGATCTGGGCAATATTGCCTACGAATCCCCCGCTGCCGAAGGGCTGATTGTGGATGAGGGCGTGATTGTCGAGATTGTGACGCCGGGCACGGGTGATCCTGTGCCAGAAGGTGAAGTTGGCGAAGTTGTTGTGACTACGCTCAACCCTGACTACCCGCTGATCCGTTTTGCAACGGGCGATCTGAGCGCGGTTATGGCAGGCGAATCGCCCTGTGGTCGGACAAATATGCGCATCAAAGGCTGGATGGGCCGTGCGGATCAAACGACCAAGATTAAGGGTATGTTTGTGCGCCCCGAGCAGGTGGCGCAACTGGTTGCACATCACGCTGAGATCACCCGTGCGCGTGTGGTTGCAACCCGTGAGGCGGAGCAGGATGTGATGACCGTGCGCATCGAGAGTGTGGCCCCTGATGCAGAGGCGTATGCCGCGTCCGTTGCCGCATTGCTCAAACTCAAGGGGCGGATCGAAGTGGTTGCCCCTGATAGCCTACCCAAGGATGGACTAGTCATCGAAGACCAACGGACCTACGACTAAAACTGCGGCTTCGCAGTACTTTTCTTTCCGACAAAAATAGTCGACATAGAGCTATGAGTGATATGATGGCTCCTTCTTCCAAGACAAAACGTGATGGCGCACGGGCGCTATCCGGCGTTGCTGTGGTCGTGGCCGCCCTTTGCGCGCTACCCATGCTGGCAGTTCTGTTGGCGGCGCTGTCCGGTGGGACGGAGACGGTGCAGCATCTGGCAGATACGGTGCTGGGAGGCTATGCTCGGACCACGCTGGCGCTGGTGCTTTTAGTGGCGGCGGGGACGTTCTCGTTGGGAGTGGGTGCCGCGTGGCTGGTAACCATGACCCGCTTTCCCGGTGTGCGGTTTTTCGAGATTGCACTGGTGCTGCCGTTGGCCTTTCCGGCCTATGTGCTGGCCTATGCCTATACCCATGTTTTAGATCATCCGGGCATTGTTCAGACGGCGCTGCGCGATCTAACGGGATGGGGGCCGCGTGACTATTGGTTCCCCGAGATACGATCCCTTGGCGGGGCCGCAGCGATGCTCATTCTCGTGCTGTATCCTTATGTTTATTTGCTGTCCCGCGCGGCGTTCCTGCAGCAGAGCGGGACCACGTTTCTGGCGGCGCGCGCGCTTGGGTCTTCTCCTTGGGCGGCGTTCTTCAAAGTGAGCCTGCCTCTTGCGCGCCCTGCGATTGCGGGGGGGGTATTGCTTGCTGTGATGGAAACCATCGCGGATTTCGGCACGGTGGCCTACTTCGGGGTGCAAACGTTCGCTACGGGAATTTACACAAGCTGGTTCTCCCTTTTTGACCGCGTTGGGGCGGCACAGCTTGCGCTGTGTTTGCTGAGTTTCGCGCTGCTGCTGGCGATGCTGGAGCGGATTCAGCGCGGCGATGCGAAATACCACGATCCGGCGCGACGTGCGCAGGCGGCGCCAGCGATCAAGTTGCAGGGGCCGCCTGCGATTGCGGCCATGATGCTGTGTACGGTTCCGGTGGTTTTCGGAGCGGCGTTGCCGATTGTGGTGTTGTTCTGGATGGGGCTCGGCTCGGAGCAGGACCTGTTGAGTGCGCGCTATCTCGGGTTTATCAAGAACTCTGCGACGCTTGCGTCGATTGCGGCGGTTGTAACGGTGCTCGCAGCGATCAGTATCGGGTATTTCCAACGGCTGCGCGGGGACCGCGTTGCCCAAAGTGCGGCCTATGTTGCGCGCTTGGGCTATGCTGTACCGGGTGGCGTGATCGCAGTGGGTTTGTTGGTGCCTTTTGCGGCGTTCGACAACGCGCTGGATGCGTGGATGCGGGCCACGTTCGATATCTCGACGGGACTGCTTATCACGGGGTCGATCTGGTTGCTGGTGATCGCCTATATGGTGCGGTTTTTGGCGGCGGCATTGGGCGCCTATGAAGGCGGACAGGCCATGGTGCATGTGAACATGGATTCGGCGTCACGCTCGCTGGGGCAGGGGCCGATTGGCACGTTGCGCCGCGTACACTTGCCAATTTTGGCACCCAGTTTGCTGACGGCGCTGCTGATTGTGTTTGTGGATGTGATGAAGGAGTTGCCAGCGACGCTGATCATGCGGCCGTTCAACTTTGATACACTTGCGGTCCAGGCTTACCGCCTGGCCAGTGACGAGCGATTGGAGGGCGCGGCGGTGCCAAGCCTTGTGATTGTGGCGATGGGGCTGCTGCCGGTTATCTTGATTTGTCGGCAGGTGGGGCGGAACAGGTAGAGTTGTGCCTGTATTGCCGTTCGGAATTTGAGTTTGTTGGCCAAGTGAAGGTGAGGGCGCACGCCGTTTTGAAGAAGCGTGCGCGAATAGATTAGTCTTTCGCGACTTTATCTTGAGTTTTTGTCTCGAAATCGCTGGCGTCGTGACGCTCATGCAGTTGCATTGAGAGGTCATCGCCAAAGGCGCGGTTGACCATGCGGCCTCGGGTGACCGCAGGGCGTGCATCGATTGCCTTGGCCCAGCGCATGACGTTTTCGTAGCTGGCAACGTCAAGGAATTCTGCCGCATCATAGAGGCGTCCGAGTACAAGCTGGCCATACCATGACCAGATCGCGATGTCGGCAATAGAGTATTCGCCCGCGAACCATTCGTTGTCGGCCAAGTGGCGGTCCATCACATCAAGCTGGCGTTTTGCCTCCATTGAAAAACGGTCGATAGGGTATTGGAATTTCTCGGGCGCATAGGCGTAGAAATGGCCAAAGCCGCCGCCAAGATACGGGGCCGAGCCCATTTGCCAAAAAAGCCAGCTCATCATCTCTGCCTTTTGTGCGGGATCGGTGGGGATGAAATCTCCGAACTTTTCGGCAAGGTAGAGCATGATTGCACCGCTCTCAAAGACACGCTGTGGTGTGTCGCCGGAATGATCCATGAGCGCGGGGATCTTTGAGTTTGGGTTTACGTCAACGAAGCCAGAGCCGAACTGATCACCCTCACCGATATTGATCAGCCACGCGTCATATTCGGCGCCTTTGTGGCCCGCGGCCAACAACTCTTCGAGTAGGATCGTAACCTTCACGCCGTTTGGGGTCGCAAGGGAGTGAAGTTGGATTGGGTGTTTGCCGACTTCCAGCTCTTTGTCGTGGGTTGGGCCTGCGATGGGGCGGTTGATCGAGGCAAATTTGCCGCCGCTCTCGGCCTCCCATGTCCAGACTTTGGGGGGAGTGTAATCGGTCATGGTGGAATCCTTTGCATGTGTCCTGACTTGATCAGATATAGTGTGGGCATTGGTGCGCAAGTACCAGCATGTTCAAGAGGGCGTGTACTGGGAGGTTATGTTTGGCGGGGCGGCCGATACGGCGTAGGTTGGTGGAGTGGTATCGCAAGTGTTCAAGAGGTGCAGGATGCTAATCAGACGTGTTTGGTTATGTATTGCGGTGATATTGGTTCTGGCCGCGCAAGGGGGGTGGGCGAAGGCCGATCATCCGCGGCAGGGATTGATGTGGAACAGAACGGGCTTGCCTGCGGTGTTCCCGCTTCAGGTCAAGACGCGCGTTGGTCAGGATTATGTGCTGCTGCTGTCGGATGCGCAGACGGGTGCCGACGTTTTGGCGGCGTATATTGTAGGGGGGCGGTTTTTCAGAGTGTTGGTTCCGCCGGGGACGTTTACGGTGCGGTTTGCCTCTGGCGTGACATGGCAGGGTGAGGAATCGATGTTTGGTCGTCACGGCGAGACGCAAGTGATTGAAATGCCAGACCCGCTCACGTTCGAAGTTGTAGGACTACGGGTAAAGGCGGGCCATTTGATTGATTTGAGGCAAGCGGCCCCCGGGGAGGCGGCGCAGCTGGGACACGAACCTGTTTGGATCTGTCAGCGAACCGCGTTGCTGCCGTATGAATGGTTGGCGTTCAGTCTCGATGAGATTGGCTTTGCCACTACTTTTTTGGGGCAACGCGGGCGCTATTTCGAGGTTCATGCGCGGTATTGTTAACCCGCCGTGCGAATCGCAGAATGAAAAAAGGCCGTCCCCGCGAGGGAACAGCCTTTGTTCTAACAGCCTGAGTAAGGCTTAACCCTGGCGGGCTTTGAAACGCCGCTGGGTTTTGTTGATCACGTAAACGCGGCCTTTGCGACGCACAACACGGCAGTCACGGTGCCGGTTCTTGAGCGAGCGGAGTGAATTGCGAACCTTCATAAGTCCAATCCTTCCAAGTTGTGGCGCGGGCCAGCGCCGGGTTACGGGCAGTGCGTTCAAGAGGTGAACACACCAGAGAATACATGGTGGACGATACTGGGATCGAACCAGTGACCCCTTCGATGTCAACGAAGTGCTCTACCGCTGAGCTAATCATCCACTATATGAGCGCGCTGACCATACCCCAAACGAAAAAGGGGCGGACAAGCCACGCGCCGTCCGGCTGCTATAAAAGGAGTCGCCACAGTGATCAAGGGGTTTTGGCTTTGTTATATTCTGCGCTATGTCTTTTATCAGTTAGGATACAAATATGCCCGTTGCCGCCTTTGACGTATTACTGCCCGCTGCGCAAACTTCTTGCGTTGTATTTGCCTCGCCCCACTCGGGCCGGGACTATACGTGGTCGTTTATGCGTAAGACGGTTTTGAACGAACATGCGATCCGCTCTTCCGAGGATGCCTTTGTCGATCAGCTGTTTGAATGTGCGCCGCAGTTCGGCGCGACTTTCCTGAAAGCGGGGGCGCCGCGTGCTTTTGTGGACCTGAACCGTGCACGCGATGAGCTTGACCCCGCCCTGATCGAAGGGGTGCGCCGGATCAGACATAATCCAAGGGTGGCTTCCGGCCTTGGAGTGATTCCCCGTGTGGTGGCGAACGGACGCGCGATCTACCGTGGTAAGATGAGTTTGCACGAGGCCCACGAACGGATCGCTGATTATTGGGAACCTTACCACGAAAAGTTACAGGCATTGCTGGATGTTGCCCATGATCGCCATGGCCAAACGGTGTTGATTGATTGCCACTCCATGCCCCATGAAGCGATGGATGGGGTACTGCGGTCAGGTATGCGGCGACCGGACGTGGTGCTGGGGGACCGGTTTGGCGCAGCGGCGAGCGGGGATGTTGTGGACCGGATCGAGGCTGCGTTTGTGAGCGCGGGATTCGTTGTAACCCGTAACGCGCCATTTGCAGGGGCCTATATTACACAAGCTTATGGGAAACCTGCCAAGGGCCAACACGCGGTTCAAGTCGAAATTGATCGCTCGCTCTACATGAATGAAAAGCTCATCCGCCCCAACGGTGATTTCGAGACTGTTCAAGCAGCCCTGCGCGACGTGGTAAAGGAAGTGGCCCTGATCGGCCAAGGCCGCATCCCGCTCGCTGCTGAATAGCGCGACGTAAAGGTCTCACTTGGCCATAAATCTTCCGGGGGAGGCTTCGCACCGCGAAGACAGGGGCTGGCCCCCAAACCCTCACCTCAATGTGCGCCCCTTCACAATGGCTTTTCCCCCGAAACGATCACGAATCGCATCGGTTGCGCGCTCGGCTTCCGAGCGGCGCGCGGCGTTGGGGTCAAGAAGATCGCCCAGCTTATCGGCACCAGATGCATCGCTTAGGTCCGCTATCCCACAGCCCAGCAGCCGGTAAGGACCTTTCTCGCCAACCTGATCAAACAGGCTGCGGGCGGTGCGGTAGATGCGATCGGCCAGTTGCGTCGGGTCGGTGAGCGCCACACGCCGCGAAAGCAAGGTATGATCGGCGCGTTTGAGTTTGAGGGTAACGACACGGCCCGCGAGGTTTTTGGCTTTTGCGCGGTCTGAAACCTTTTCGGCCATACGCCAGATGTGACCGTCGAGCAGATCGGGGTCAGAGGTATCATCGTGAAACGTCGTCTCGTTGGTGATCGACTTCATGGGCGTGTGGGCAGAGACGCGGCGGCGGTCCTGCCCGCGTGCGAGGTGATACAGACGTTCGCCCATGCCGCCAAAGCGTGCGACCAGATCGGTCTGCTCCCAGCGCAGCAGGTCGGAGAATGTGCGAATCCCTGCTTTGTCGAGCGATGCTTGGGCCGCGGCGCCCACACCCCAGATCATGCGCACGGGTTTGTCGTGCAGGAACTCCATAGTTTCGGCCTGACCAATGACGGAAAACCCGTGAGGTTTGTCCAAGTCAGAGGCGACCTTTGCGAGGAATTTATTGTGGCTCAGGCCGATGGAGCCGGTCAGACCCAGCTCGGTCTTCATGCGGCGGACAAGGCGGGCGAGCATAACGGCGGGCGGGGCGCCGTGCAGACGGGTGGTGCCGGTCATGTCGAGGAAAGCTTCATCCAGCGAGAGGGGCTCAATGGCGGGTGTAAGCTCCTCCATCATTTCACGGATTGCGCGGGAGGCTTTGACGTACTCCTCCATGCGGGGACGGATCACGACCGCTTCGGGGCAAAGTTTGAGCGCCTGAAACATCGGCATGGCGGAGCGCACGCCCCGAATGCGCGCCACATAGCAGGCGGTGGACACAACACCGCGGTGGCCGCCGCCGATAATGACAGGTTTTCCTTCCAATGACGGATCATCACGCTTTTCCACCGAGGCATAGAAGGCATCGCAATCCATATGGGCGATGCTCAGGTCCCACAGCTCGGGGTGCCGCGTCACACGCGGACTGGCGCAAGCGGGACAGCGACGTGCATCGTCGAATTGGGTCAGGCAATCGCGGCAGAGTGCGGGCATGGCGGGGATTGTGATCTATTGTTGGATACCCGATCATAAACGCCAGAGCAGGAGAGAGCCATGACAATCGACATTGAGCCCTATGATGGTGCTCCGTTTGGGGGGGCCAAGCTGGCGCTCTATCTGGGGGACCTGTTGGCGGTGATCCTGCGGGACGCGACACCGGGTCTGATCTTTGCGGATCACTGGGATTTTCCGGGTGGTGGTCGTGAGAACGGTGAAACACCCCAAGACTGCGCGCTGCGTGAGTGTCAGGAGGAGTTGGGGCTATCGGTGCCTGCTGCTGCGATTGTCTGGGGGCGTTCCTTTCTGGAGGGCGAGCAGGTGAAATGGTTTTTCGTGGCGCAGATGCCAAAGGCCACTATCGCCGATGTGTCGTTCGGCGATGAGGGGCAAGAGTGGCGCATGATGGGGGAAGATGTGTTTTTGCGTCACCCAAGGGCGGTTCCTGCGTTTCAGGATCGACTGGCGCTTTGGATGTCAGAGCGGGATGCGGAGCGCAAAAGCGTTGGAGCTTATACGAAAAGCCCCCCGCTGTGATCAGCGAGGGGAGGTGACGGACATTAGGAAGAACCAGCCCGTCGGGGAGTATCACCACATATAACGTAGCACGGCTGCGGATTCTGACCTAGCGCGGCGGCCCGTGTAGGGGGATCAAAACTTTTCCATGTGATCAAAAAAGCACACGGTTAGGTTGATTAGATTGCATTTGCGATCTCTGCGAGCACGTCACGGGCCGCCTGTGCTGGATCGTCTGCGCGGTAGATGGGGCGCCCAACAACGATGTGATCTGAACCGTTTTCAATGGCTTGGGCGGGTGTCGCTACGCGCTTTTGATCGCCCAAGGCAGCGCCTGCGGGGCGCACACCAGGGGTGACGATCAGGCGGCCTGCGGCTTCTGGCAGCGCACGGATGAGTGCGGCCTCTTGCGGAGACGCGATGATGCCATCGGCTCCAGCCTCGAAGGCATGTAAGGCGCGGGCGACCACCAGCTCGGGCAAATCACCGGCGCGGATCAGGCTTGCATCCAGATCTGCACGGTCCAGCGAGGTGAGGATGGTCACGCCGAGAATCTTGAGATCGGTGCCTGCGGCCCCTTCTTTCGCAGCGCGGACCACATGGGGATCGCCGTGGACCGTGAGGAAATCGAGATCAAACTGGGCCAGACCGCGCACGGCGGATTCAACGGTGGCGCCAATGTCGAACAGCTTCATATCGAGGAAAATGCGTTTGCCGTGTTCCTGCTTAAGCTCGTTGGCCAAGGCCAGTCCGCCTCCTGTCAGCATCCCAAGGCCGATTTTGTAGAAGTTCACGGCGTCCCCGATGCGGTTTGCAAGTTCCAGTCCGGCGACAGCATTGGGAACATCGAGGGCGACAATCAGGCGGTCATCAGACATAGGAATAGGCTCCATCACGGTTGGGGGACAAACGATTTGGGGAGTACGGGATGGGATGGGAGATGTACATAAAAAAGAGCCCGGTCGCACGAGGGCAGACCGGGCTGAGGCTTCACAGAGTGTGCAGGCAGGCAAACATCTGTGGGTTTGCGCGGCCGCCAATCATACGGGGACAGGTGTATGAGTAGGGCGTAGGGCCAGCGCAAAACTTGAGAACAGGGTAGCGCGGGTTAAGCCGCTTTTATAACATAGCCTAAACCAAGCTGAGCCAACCAAGTGCGCGGGTCAAAGTTGGTACGACCTGCATGGGCAGGGGCTACGTGATGGCGCATCTGGGAATACATTCCGGTGCCATGTGCGTTTTGGCGCAACGCTTGTATCTTCAAACCTTCGGCGGCTTGCTCGAAGCTCATGGTTATGGGTGCCTCAATCGCGCATGAATACGTTTTGGTGGCCGATCGTGTGGTGACGGTGACGAGTGCCTCAAAACACTGGCTGCCAGCATTATAAATCACGTTGCTCAGCTGAACTTGTGTCTGTGTCATATTCTTACCCTCAATTGCCCCCATCATTCTGTGTGAGGCTTTTTTACCGCTAACAAGAACTTAGTTACGGTTCGTAAAAATATAACTGGTAACAAGAAGATTGGTTCCCCTCTCAATAATCAGTAATTGCTCGAATCGGTAAAATGCATGCTTTACAGCTGCTTATAATAGGCTGAATTTGGCCGACTATCTATGTTCAGGGCATGTTAAGGACGGAAGGTGATGCTCTCGAGGCAGAGAAGAGCGCAACTTTTCGACAGCTCTTGACCTTGATCAAACCAATTCGTTCCCCAAATGCTGTAAGTAAGGTCCGCACCTTATGCATGCCGCCGAGCGGGTGCAGCGAACAGCGGACGCTTTTATAAAAGGAGACTACCATGGACCTGAGTAAGTTCACGGAACGGTCGCGCGGCTTTGTGCAGGCGGCCCAAACGATTGCGACACGCGACAGCCACCAGCGGCTGGCGCCCGAGCATATCCTCAAAGCATTGATGGACGACGAAGAAGGGCTGGCGAGCAATCTAATTACTGCGTCAGGTGGTGATGCGGCTGCGGTCAAGCAGGCCGTTGATATTGCCCTTGGCAAGATGCCAAAGGTAACAGGCGATGCCGCGCAGACCTATCTGGATGGTGCCACCAGCCGCGTTTTGGCGGAAGCAGAAGCATTGGCCAAAAAGGCGGGCGACAGCTTTGTCCCTGTTGAGCGTGTTTTGATGGCGCTTTGCATGACAAAATCTGGTGCTAAGACTGCGTTGGAGGCTGGGAAGGTGTCGGCCCAAGGGTTGAACTCTGCTATTAACGATCTGCGCAAGGGGCGCACAGCAGACAGTGCGAGTGCCGAGGACGGTTATGACGCGCTCAAGAAATACGCTCAGGATCTGACGGAGCGGGCCAAAGAGGGCAAGATTGACCCGATCATTGGCCGCGACGAGGAAATTCGCCGTGCGATGCAGGTGTTGAGTCGCCGGACCAAGAATAACCCGGTGCTGATTGGTGAACCGGGTGTGGGTAAGACGGCGATTGCCGAAGGCCTTGCCCTGCGCATCATTAATGGTGACGTGCCGGAGAGTTTGCGCAACAAAAAGTTGCTCTCACTGGATATGGGTGCGCTGATTGCGGGCGCGAAATATCGTGGTGAATTTGAGGAGCGGCTGAAGGCGGTTCTGACCGAAGTGACCGAAGCCGCTGGCGAAGTGATCCTGTTTATTGACGAGATGCACACGCTGGTCGGTGCGGGTGCGGGCGAGGGCGCGATGGATGCGGCCAACCTTATTAAACCTGCATTGGCGCGCGGTGAACTGCACTGTATTGGTGCAACCACGCTGAATGAATACCGCAAATACGTCGAGAAAGACGCAGCATTAGCGCGGCGCTTCCAGCCCGTGATGGTTCTGGAGCCGACGGTGGAGGATACGGTGAGTATTCTGCGCGGGATCAAGGAAAAGTACGAACTACACCACGGTGTGCGGATTTCCGACAGCGCACTGGTCGCAGCTGCGACGCTGTCGCACCGTTATATCACGGATCGCTTCCTGCCGGATAAGGCGATCGACCTCATGGATGAGGCCGCCAGCCGTCTGCGCATGGAAGTCGACAGCAAACCAGAAGAGCTGGACGCGCTGGACCGTCAGATTTTGCAGCTTCAGATTGAGGAAGAGGCGCTTAAGGCGGAGGATGATCAGGCGAGTAAGGACCGTCTGGAGACTCTGCAAAAGGATCTTGCCGGATTGCAGGAACGCAGTGGCGCGATGACCGCCGCGTGGCAGGCGGAGCGTGACAAACTCGCAGGTGCACGCGATATCAAGGAAAAGCTGGATCACGCGCGTGCAGAGTTGGACATCGCAAAACGCGAAGGTAACCTCGCGAAAGCGGGTGAGCTGTCTTATGGCGTGATCCCTGATCTGGAGCGTGAACTGCTTGAGGCGGAAAGCCGTGAAGACGGGATGATGGTCGAAGAGGCCGTGCGCCCTGACCAGATCGCGTCCGTGGTAGAGCGGTGGACCGGTATTCCGGCGGGCAAGATGCTGGAGGGTGAGCGTGAGAAGTTACTGCAGATGGAAGAGCAGTTGCACAGCCGTGTTATTGGTCAGGATGCTGCGGTAAAAGCAGTGGCCAATGCGGTGCGCCGTTCGCGTGCCGGGCTAAGTGACGAGGACCGCCCGCTGGGCTCGTTCTTGTTCCTTGGACCTACAGGTGTTGGTAAAACCGAGCTGACCAAAGCGCTGGCCGAGTTCATGTTCGACGACGACAATGCCATGGTGCGCATTGATATGTCGGAGTTCATGGAGAAGCACGCCGTGTCGCGTCTGATCGGTGCGCCTCCGGGCTATGTCGGCTATGATGAAGGTGGTGTTCTGACTGAGGCCGTGCGCCGTCGTCCGTATCAGGTGGTGTTGTTCGACGAGGTCGAAAAAGCGCATCCAGATGTGTTCAACGTGCTGTTGCAAGTGCTGGACGATGGTGTTCTGACCGACGGTCAGGGCCGCACGGTGGATTTCAAGCAGACGCTGATTATCCTGACGTCCAACCTTGGTGCGCAATCGCTGAGCATGGCACCCGAGGGCAGCGACATGGCCGATGCCAAGCGTGATGTAATGGATGCGGTGCGTGGACACTTCCGTCCCGAGTTCCTGAACCGTCTGGACGAGACAATCATTTTCGACCGTCTCAACCGTGAAAACATGGATGGGATTGTCACGATCCAGATGGCACGCCTGCTCAAACGCCTCGCTTCGCGCAAGATCGAGTTGGCACTGGATGACGGTGCGCGCAAATGGCTCGCCGATGAGGGGTATGACCCTGTATTCGGGGCGAGACCGCTCAAGCGGGTGATCCAGTCCTCGTTGCAAAACCCGCTGGCCGAGATGCTGCTGGCAGGGGATGTGAGTGACGGGGACACCATCCCTGTTAGTGCGGGCGTCGACGGGTTGATCATTGGTGATCGGATTGCGGCGAGTAACAAACCCAAACCGGATGATGCCACGGTGCATTAAGGGCTACTTAGACAAGGAAGAAGGCCGAGGCGTTTGCTTCGGCCTTCTTGATTTTGAGATTTTTGGGTGAATGTCGGTTGTGCGGACAAGGTGTGAATTCGCTGCATTTGTGCCAATGACTGCTTTGAGAAACTGACCGTTCAACAAGCGGTCGTTCTTGGCGTTCCTAATAATGGCGGTTTTAGCTCTATGCTGTAGCTGGAGTTTCCCCTTGTTTAAGGACGCTAACCGCCTAAAGCTTAGAGAACCTCAAAAGGAACTATGCTATGAAGAAACAAGTCGCAGAATTTATTGGTACATTTACGTTGGTACTTTTTGGCTGTGGAGCAGCGGTAATAGCTGGCCCAGATATTGGCCTTACAGGGATCAGCTTCGCATTTGGTTTGGCTTTAGTTGGGATGGCCTATGCAATTGGCCCCGTATCAGGGTGTCACATTAACCCAGCAGTTTCATTGGGTGCCGTCGCTGCGGGTCGCATGACCATGCCTGAGGCAATTAAATATATCATTGCGCAGATTGCCGGTGCTGTTGCCGCTTCGCTTGTATTGTTGCTGATCATGTCCGGCAAAGCAGATTATTCTGTCGCTGAAGTTGGTCTGGGCCAAAACGGTTGGGGCGCGGGCTACTTTGGTGAGTACAGCATGATCTCCGCATTTGTGTTTGAGGTTGTGGCAACGTTCTTGTTCATGGTTGTGATCTTGGGCGCGACTGGCAAAGGCGCACCAGCGGCCATGGCTGGCCTCGCTATTGGTCTTGCACTTGTAGTGATCCATCTGGTGGGCATCAACATCACGGGTGTGTCTGTGAACCCTGCACGATCTGTTGGTCCAGCTCTGTTCGTTGGCGGCACAGCAATTATACAATTATGGTTGTTCATCGTAGCGCCAATCATTGGTGCCGTGGCTGCGGGACTGCTGTTTAAGAGCGGAACGCTTGACGCCGATGCCTAACCGTCGCGCAATAATCTAAGAAAACGCCCGCCTTTTGGTGGGCGTTTTTGCGACAATAAGCGTGTATCTTGGCTAGCCCACAGTTCGAAGCCGTGCCTAAAGCCCTCTTTGTGGGCACAGCTACAAACCACATCGTTTGACGTTGCAACAAACCCTGCCCAAAACTCAGGTAGGTGTTGAAGGTTTGTGCCTCAACCATAACAGCAGCCATTCGCGGCGGTTGTGAGGTTACTCGCAAAGAGTATTACCAAAAAAGAAGCCCGCCGACGGGGGGATGTCGACGGGCTTCTCTAAGCCTAAATCTCTGGAGGAGAGTTAGGAGCCGGGCATGATCACCATGTCGATCACGTGGATCACGCCATTGCTGGCTTCGATATCCGCTGCGGTTACTGTCGCACCGTCCACCATCACGCCGTTGTCGAGATCGATCATCACGGTGTCGCCGTTTACGGTCGCGGCTTCCATGTCATCGGTGAGGTCTGTGGACATCACTTTGCCTGCAATCACGTGGTATGTGAGGATCGCGGCCAGCGCTTCTTTGTTCTCTGGCTTCAGCAGATTCTCAACAGTGCCTTCTGGCAGTGCTGCAAATGCGGCGTCCGTTGGTGCGAACACTGTGAACGGGCCTTCGCTCTTCAGCGTCTCTACGAGACCAGCGGCTTCTGCTGCGGCGAGAAGTGTGCCGAAGTCGCCTGCTGCTGCTGCTGTGTCTACGATGTCTTTTGAATGACCTGCCGCAAATGCGGAAGTTGCCAGAGCGGCGGCTGCGGTGAGGGAGAGAAGTGTTGTACGAAACATGATGTAATCCTTGTCTGGGTTAACAATGCGTCTGTTTGCATTGTATTAGATACGCCGCAGATCGGGTTTGGTTCAGTTAAATTGGCAAGTATATTTCCTTGACCAAAGCGCGGTTTGAACTACACATGAAAATTCGGCAAATTTCGGCCAAGTATATGAGATATTGGTAAATTATTGCGCGAATATTTTCGGAACCTGCGACATTTCATCCCGCGGCCTTGCCGTGTAGGGTGGGCAGTATGAACAAACCTGACTTAGTACTTTTTGATTGTGACGGTGTGCTGGTGGACAGTGAGGCGATCACAGCGCGTGTCATACGCGATGATCTGGCGCGGCACGGTCTGAACCTGTCGGTTGAGCAGATCGACACCCTGTTTGTGGGTGGTACGATGGCGGGCGTGATGGAGACCTCACGCACAATGGGGGCAGCTTTGCCGGATCTTTGGCTGGACCATATCAATCGCCTCGTCTTTGCGGCGCTTGACGCGGAGTGTGTGCCAGTGCCGGGGATTGATGGCGTGCTGGATGCGTTGGATGCTGCGGGTATATCGTATGCTGTCTGCTCCAACGGGCCTGTGGCCAAAATGGATGTGACTCTACGCCGTACCGGCCTGTGGTCGCGTTTTTTCGGACATGTATATAGTGCACATGACTGTGCCGCGTCCAAGCCCGCGCCGGATGTCTACCTTAAGGCTGCAGCGGTGGCGGGAATTGCGCCTGCGCGCTGTATCGTGATTGAGGACAGTGCCACAGGTGCGCGGTCGGGGCAGGCGGCAGAGATGACCGTTTTCGGGTTTGCTCGTGGCGGCCCACGCGAGAAGCTGGCCCCCCACTGTGAGGTCTTGTTCGACGACATGGCTGAGCTCACGGGCCTTTTGGGGCTGTAGCACACAATGACATTCGGGTGTGAAATCTGAAATGTTACGACAAAAGGTTTGGTCCTTTGCCCCTCGCCCCCTACCTAGGATGTAACAAATTAGGAGATACCTCATGGCCATGCGCTGGAAAAATACGCTCAAAGATCACCACGTAACGGATGAGGCGGTATTCATGAACCGTCGTCAGTTGATGGGCGGTGCTGCGGCGGGCCTCGGGCTTGCGTCCATCGGGGCGACTGCCAGCTTTGCGCAGACTGACGAATTGGTGCCGAGCAGCTATGAGGACATCACACAATACAATAACTACTATGAGTTTGGCACGGGCAAGGATGATCCAGCCAAATATGCCAAGGCGCTGACCACTGAGCCATGGAGTGTGAAGATTGACGGCATGGTGGACAAGCCAGGCGAGTACGCGTTCGAGGATATTATGAAGGCCATGACCATTGAGGAGCGCATCTACCGCTTCCGCTGTGTCGAGGCGTGGTCGATGGTGATCCCTTGGAACGGGTTTGAACTTGCCGACTTGTTGGGGATGGCGGGTGTCCAGTCCGGCGCGAAGTATGTGGCGTTCGAGACAGCACTTCGCCCTGATGAAATGCCTGGAGTGAAGTATCCCGTATTAGAGTGGCCCTATGTAGAGGGTCTGCGACTGGACGAAGCCATGAATCCGCTGACGATGATGGCGACGGGTATCTATGGTAAAGATATTCCCAATCAGAACGGCGCGCCCCTGCGCCTCGTCGTGCCGTGGAAGTACGGTTTCAAATCCATCAAGTCGGTTGTGCGGGTCACGCTGACGGACAAGCAGCCACCGACAAGCTGGAACAAGGCCAATGGGCGCGAATACGGCTTCTATAGTAACGTGAACCCCGAGGTGGATCATCCACGCTGGAGCCAGGCATCTGAGCGCGTGGTGGGTGGAGGGTTGTTCTCCAAGCGAATCCCGACCCTGATGATGAACGGATACGAGGACGAAGTGGCTGCGATGTATGCAGGTATGGATCTTAGCAAAGACATCTAAGGTATAGTGTATTGAGAGAGGCCGGAGTTTGAAACGCTTCGGCCTTTTGCTGTTGTAGGGATGAGGGCGTGAGAATGAGTGGCATCGTTGACTGGATTAATGGCGCGACGCGCCGCGTGCCTACATGGGCGGTCTATATACTGTACCTACTGCCGGTGCCGTGGCTCCTATATCTCGCGCAAACAGGTGGCTTGGGGCGTGAACCGATCAAAGCGTTGGAGCATGAGTTGGGCGAGATCGCGTTGCAGCTGTTGGTCATCGGTTTGTGCATAACGCCACTGCGCGATTACTTCGGCCTGAACATGATCAAGTTCCGCCGTGTGTTTGGTCTACTGGCCTTTACCTATGTCACTCTGCATCTGGCCGTCTGGGTGGTCTTGGACATGAATCTGCTTTGGGGGCAGATGTGGGCGGACATCTGGAAGCGTCCGTATATCACTATCGGTATGGCGGGGTTTGTGCTGCTGCTGCCTTTGGCGGTCACCTCTAACAATCTCTCAGTGCGCAAGTTGGGTTCGGCTGTATGGCGTAAGCTCCATATGCTGACCTATGTGGCCGTGCTGTTGGGCGGTATCCACTATCTATGGTTGGTGAAGGGCATCCAGATTGAGCCGATTGCCTACATGGCTGTGATTCTGGGCCTGTTGTCTCTGCGAGTCGTCAAACAGATGCGCAAAATGGCAAAACGAGTCGCCTAAACAGGCGATACAGGGGCCTGCTTGTGGGTAAGTCTGTGGATAACACCAGATGTGGATTGGGGGCCGTGGGGTTTGACCTAGGGGCTGCGCAACAAAGCTGCGTGAAAGAGCCTGTTGGCGCAATCACCTGAGGCTAAATCTTTGAAATTCCTTGAAAATAAGAAAAATCAGAAAAAAGTGCGATTAGATGAATAATCTGCTTGCGGCCTTAGTCATCTAACACTAGAACCCCTTTTACCGGAGGC
>CBDTVN010000003.1:0-64215 GCA_965364195.1 uncultured Sulfitobacter sp.
CGGGTGAGGACCACGCCGGAGATGCCGATGCGCGTGTTGAAGTTTTCGGCGGTTTGCACGGCGTCCTGACCCGTCAGGCCATCAACCACCAGCAGGGTTTCGCGCGGGGTCACGATATCGCGGACCTGCTCGACCTGGGTCATCAGCTCTTCGTCAATGGAGAGCCTGCCAGCGGTGTCGAGCATATAGACGTCATAACCGCCCAAAGCTGCTTGGGTCTTGGTGCGTTTGGCGATCTGGACAGGGGTCTCACCCTTCACGATCGGCAGTGTGTCGACGCCGATTTGCACACCGAGGATCGCAAGCTGCTCCATCGCGGCAGGGCGGTTCACGTCGAGCGATGCCATCAGCACGCGCTTGCCCTCTTTTTCAGTCAGGCGTTTGGCAAGTTTCGCGGTGGTGGTGGTTTTACCGGAGCCTTGCAGACCGACCATCAGAATGGGCGCGGGGGCGTTGTCGATCTTAAGGTGACCCGGCTCACCCTCGCCTCTAAGCACATCGATCAGCGCGTCGTGCACGATCTTGACGACCTGCTGGCCCGGCGTGATGGACTTTGTGACGGCCTGACCGGTGGCTTTTTCCTGAACGGCGTTCACGAAGTCACGCGCCACAGGCAGGGACACGTCCGCCTCAAGCAATGCCACGCGAACTTCGCGCAGGGCGGTTTTTACGTCCTCGTCGGAGAGTGCGCCCTGTTTGGTCAGGCGGTCAAAGACACCGGAGAGGCGTTCACTGAGATTCTCAAACATGGGCGGGTGCCCTTTCTCGGTCGGTTGCGGATGCCTCTAATTTAGGGGCGGCCGCGGGAATTAACAAATGCTCCGATCAGGGTGGAGCAATAGAGTTTACCCCAGTGGGCGTATAACGCTGACTGGGGGCGATCCTGATACGAGTCAGGACCGGAAGTGTGTGCTTCCGGAGATTGCGCAGGATTTACGCCGGGTTTGCGGCTGAGTCAACCTTACTGTGATCAGGGAACTCGTGTGGGGAAGACAGGAGCGATGCGGCGCTGATTTTTCTTGTATTATGCGACGTGGCGGGAAAGGTTGACCGCTGAACATGTAGACAGGCATAGGCCAGCGGATGGAAAACTGGGACGAGATCAAGACGGCTTATCAGGTGGCGCGCACCCGCACAGTGAGTGGCGCGGCAGAGAAGCTGGGCGTGCATCATGCGACTGTGATCCGTCATATTGATGCGCTGGAGGGGCGGCTGGGGATCAAGCTGTTTCAACGTCATGCGCGGGGGTACACGCCGACGGAGGCGGGCGAGGACCTGTTGCGCGTCGCACAGGCGACCGAGGACCAGTTCAGCCAGCTTGCCAGCCGCATCAAGGGAAGTGGCGCGGGCGTGGCCGGTGATCTGGTTGTGACCTCACTTGTGTCGCTGGCGCCGCGTATGGCGCCGCTGCTGGTGGCCTTTCAGGAGGAATATCCAAATATCGTGGTGCGGTATCTGACGGGAGATCGCTTGTTCCGGCTGGAATACGGCGAGGCGCATGTGGCCATTCGGGCAGGGCGCGCACCGGACCAACCTGACAATGTGGCTCAAGCACTCACCGATCTGGGCATGGGGCTGTATGCATCACCCGCTTATGTAGCAGCGCATGGTCTGCCTGTGGGGCCGGAGGAGTATGGTGGCCATCGGTTTGTTGGACATGAAGATGCAGATAGTCGCGCGCCGTGCTATCAATGGCTTTCCCAAGCGGTGCCGCGCGAGAATGTGGTGTTTCGCAGTAACGATACGCAGGCGCTGTCGCTGGGCGTAATGGCAGGCGCGGGGATCGGGTTTTTGACCACACAAGAAGCGGAGGCGCGACCCGAGATGGTGCTAGTGGCGCCGCCACGCCCCGAGTGGTCCTCGCCGCTATGGCTTGTGACGCACATGGATTTGCATCGAACCAGCAAGGTGCAGGCGTTGGTGCAGTTCCTCAAAGCACATTTCAAAGAGAGCGGAACACTATAATGACACCGCAGGCGCAGGGGCATCTGGCGATGCTTGTGTTCTCGGCTTTGGTCGCGGGGTCATTTTCGCTTGGGGGGATGGTCGCGAATGATATCGCCCCACTGGCATTGAACGCAGTCCGGTTTACCATTGCGGCGGTGATCGTGGGTGTGGTGGCGATGTTGACAACGGGCATACGGCGCAGCGACTTTGTGGCCCCTTGGCGCTACGCGCTGCTGGGCGGGTTGTTCATGTTTTACTTCGTGCTGATGTTTGAGGGGCTGAAGACCTCGCCGCCTGTGAGTTCTGCGGCAGTGTTTACGCTGGTGCCTGCGATGGCGGGGGTGTTTGCGTGGCTGATGCTGCGTCAGCGGATGACGCCGCGCATGGCGCTGGCGCTGTGCATCGGGGGGGCTGGTGCGTTGTGGGTGATTTTCCGTGCTGATCTGGGCGCGTTGATCGCGTTTGATGTGGGGCGCGGCGAGGTGATCTTTTTCTTTGGCTGCATTGCGCATGCGATCTACACGCCACTGGTGCGGGTGATGAACCGTGGGGAAAGTGCAGTTGTCTTTGCGTTTGGGACATTGGTTGCGGGGGCCGTGCTGCTGTTGATTGTGGGCGCGCGGGACATTGTTGCGACGGATTGGACCGCTTTGCGCCCGATGGTGTGGATCACAATCTTTTATGTAACGCTTTTTGCCAGCTCTATTACCTTTGTACTTGTCCAGTTTGCGGCGCTGCGCCTGCCGTCGGCCAAGGTAATGGCCTACACCTATCTAGTGCCGAGTTGGGTGATCGGATGGGAGGCGGCCCTTGGCAACAGCCTGCCACCCTTGATGATTGGCGGGGGTATCGCGCTGACGGTGGTAGCACTGTTGATGCTGCTGCGGGATGATGATGCGCCGCGCGCACAGCCAATTTAAAAAATTGAGAGGATCCAAATCGGCAGCTGCTACGTTATGTCAGCAATGGAACAAGACACGTGATTTAGCGCTTGTTGTATCTACGTGCCGCTTTCGGATTGGGGAAACTCTGCCTTCAGGAACCGCTCGAAGGCATCGAGGTTTACGGGCTCGAACTGGCCAAACCCTTGCATCCAGACAGAGGCATTGCGCATGGCGTCTGGTTCCAACTTGCACCACTTTACCCGCCCGCGTTTTTCTCGGGTGATCAGCCCTGCGGCGGTGAGCACACCGAGGTGTTTGGAAATCGCCGCAAGCGAGACGTCAAACGGCTCTGCCACATCGGTCACGGCCATATCATCCTCCAACAGCATCGCGAGGATGGCGCGGCGGGTCGGATCGGCCAATGCGGCGAATGTGGTGTCGAGGGTTTGAGCCATGCATGCAGTCTATCTGGTGGTGCAGGGCAGGGGAAGCGGTCACAGGCGCGGATGGTCGCGGAAGAATGGCGTGATGGTATAATGATGCCGCAAGCGGTTCACATCTAGGCCAGCGTCACGCGCCAGATGCGGCGGGAGCGTGTCGGCATGCGGCTGTTTCGGCTTACGGCGAACAAGCCGTTTCACAAAATGCACAAGTACTTGGGCGGCGCCAGTTTCACGGGGCCACAGGAGGGCGGGGGAGTTATCATATATAAACATAGGTTTTTGTCGCGGATAGCTGCGCTGATTGCAAAGACCATTCCTTGACATAACCTGTGCGAAAATTGCACAGGTGGGGGATGAGTAGATTATTACCGCCCCTGAATGCCCTGCGCGCCTTTGAAGCGGCGGGGCGGCACCAGAGTTTCAGCCGCGCGGCCGATGAGTTGCGGGTGAGCCATTCGTCGATCAGTCGCCACGTGCGCGGGTTGGAGGACAGGCTGGGGGTGCAGTTGTTTCGCGATCATGCGCGTGGGATCAAGCTGTCGCCCGATGGGGCGGCGTATCTGGCGCGGATCAGCCCTGCGTTGGACGCGATTGCCGAGGCGACGGAGGGGCTGGTGCAGGTGCCGGAGGGGACTGTGACGCTCAACAGTGAGCCGCTGTTTGCGATGAAATGGCTGATCCCGCGGCTGGTGGCGTTTCAGGCGGATTATCCGCAGGTTAATCTGCGTATTGAGGCCTCGCGGGATCTGGCGGATGTGGCGCGGTATGAGGCCGATCTGGCGATACGTTTCATTCCCCCCGGAGCGGTTTATGAGGGGGCCGAGTTGATCAGTGATGCGATGTTGCGGCCCTATGCGGCGCCATCGTTGGTGGCGGGGCCTGTGGGTGATCCTGCGGAACTGTTGAATTATCCGCTGTTGCGGGACCGCACAAACGGGACATGGAACGCGTGGTTTGCGCTGGCCGGTGGTGTGGATGCGCAGGATGTGCCGTATGAGGTTTGGCGGATGCGGTCGCTGTTGGCGGTGGAAGCGGCGATTGGCGGGCAGGGTGTTTTGCTGGTCTCTGACGAGGTTGTTGCGGGAGAGGTGGCGGCGGGGCGGCTGGTTGCCTTGTCTGATATCGGGTTTCGCGAAGGTGGCTACTACATGCTGCATGCGGATGGCGCGCTGAGGCGCAAAGCGGTGCGGGGTTTCCGTGATTGGGTGCTGGGTGAGACGGCCTGCTGGCGGCGGGAAGATGGAAATGATCAACCGGATGGTTGAATAAGGTAGTTGTGTGGATTCTGATGGTTTGGCGGGATTTCGGTTGCCCCATTCAAGTAAATCTTTCAAAATATATAATATTTTCAGGTGGTTGCCGGTGCGCGTGTTGTCGTTGACTCGGGGCGTGGCGCAAAGTACCTATCGCCCGAGACATCCAAGCGGGAGCCAGCGTGTGGACGACCAAAATCGCAAGGCGGAAATGGCAGCGATTGAGGCGCGGATTGCAGCAGCTAAAGGTTTGCAAGAACCCGAAGCGCGGATGGACGAGCATTATTCAGGCGCCCAGATGGCGTGGAGAATGGTGATCGAGCTTGTGGCCGGTCTTGGGATCGGTTTCGGCATCGGGTACGGGCTGGATCTGTTCTTTGGAACGCTGCCCATATTTATGGTGCTGTTTGTCATGTTGGGCCTCGCGGCCGGAGTTAAGACGATGCTCCGTTCTGCGCAGGAAATACAGGACAGAAAAATGGCCGAAGAGGCCGGAATTGAATACGTCCCTAACGGGATGAAGAATAAACCGCTCGCGAAGAGTGACGAAGAGTAAGGGGCCTAGACATGGCAACAGAAGCAACAGGCGCAGAAGAAGGCGGTTTGGTCTTTCACCCGATGGACCAGTTTATCGTATCCCCAATGTTGGGTGATGGTCCGGTAGGCATGTTTACCTTTACCAACGCGGCGATGTGGACCTGTTTTGCGGTTGCAGCAGTGTTCCTTCTGTTGGTCGTCGGTACGTCCAAACGTTCGGTTGTTCCGGGTCGGATGCAGTCGGTTGCCGAGCTTGCTTACGGATTTGTCTATAAGATGGTCGAAGACATCTGCGGCAAAGAGGGCGTTAAGTACTTCCCCTACATCATGACACTGTTCATGTTCATCGTTTGCGCCAACTTCCTTGGCCTGATCCCGACAGCGTTCACACCCACATCACATTTTGCTGTGACGGTTGTGCTGGCGGCAGCGGTATTCATCGTTGTGACGGTTCTGGGATTTGTCAAAAACGGCACAGGTTTCCTGAGCTTGTTCTGGGTTGCTTCCGCACCGTTGGCCTTGCGCCCCGTGCTGGCCGTGATCGAGCTTATCTCTTACTTCGTACGCCCCGTGAGCCACTCCATTCGTTTGGCTGGTAACGTCATGGCGGGCCACGCAGTTATCAAAGTATTCGCGGGTTTTGCAGCACTGGTTGCTGTGTCGCCCATCGCGATCCTCGGGATCACGGCGATGTACGGTCTGGAGGTCCTCGTGTCCTTCATTCAGGCCTACGTCTTTACGATCCTGACGTGTGTGTACCTCAAGGACGCACTTCACCCACACCACTAACGACTGGTTTAACAAACGACTGGGGGCACATGTCCCCGCACTATCTAAACTTCCAACGCATAGGAGAATACTCATGGAAGGCGAACTCGCACACATCGGCGCAGGTCTGGCAGCAATCGGTTCCGGCGCAGCCGCAATCGGGGTTGGTAACGTAGCTGGTAACTATCTGGCAGGCGCATTGCGCAACCCATCCGCAGCTGCTTCGCAGACTGCAACACTCTTCATCGGCATCGCCTTTGCAGAAGCTCTGGGGATCTTCGCGTTCCTCGTAGCACTTCTGCTGATGTTCGCTGTTTAAGAACTAACGTTTATTCCTATGCTGGGGGCGGCGCGGTACGCTGCGCCGCCCTCTGGACACAGGATATTGCTACATTCCTTAGGAATGATGTTTTTTGACAGGAGGCCAACATGGCAACTGAAACTGCGCAGGGCGATGGCCTTGCTGATGCCTTAGGTGTTGCGGAAAAAACCGCTGATTCAGGCGGCATGCCGCAGCTGAATTTTGAGCACTGGGGAAATCAGATTTTCTGGTTGGTACTTGCACTTATTGCAATTTACCTGATCCTGTCACGCGTGGCGCTGCCGCGTATCGCAGCAATCCTGGCCGAGCGTCAGGGCACCATCAGCAATGATATTGCTGCCGCCGAGGACCTCAAGTCCAAGGCCGCAGATGCAGAAGCTGTCTACGACAAGGCGCTGGTCGACGCGCGTGCCGAGGCACAGAATATTATCGCACAATCCAAGGCCGACATGCAGGCCGATCTGGACAAAGCCATTGCGAAGGCTGACAAACAGATCGCCGCAAAGTCAGCTAAATCCGAGAAGGCGATCTCGGAAATTCGTGCCGGTGCTTTGGAGAACGTGAAAGCGGTTGCCAAAGACACGGTCAAAGAAATTGTCTCAGCGATGGGTGGTAAGGCAGATGCCAAGACCGTCACCGCCGCTGTAACCTCACGGATGAAAGGATAACGTCATGCGTTTCACACTCACATCCGTGATTGCCCTGCTCGCTGCGACGCCAGCGTTTGCTGCGGGCAAAGGCCTTTCACTAGAAAACACAGACTTTGTTGTCGCACTTGGTCTGGCAGTTTTCATCGGTATTCTGTTTTATTTCAAAGTACCTTCCTTGATCGGTGGGATGCTGGATGGCCGTGCCGCAGGCATCAGCACCGAGATCGAAGAAGCCCGCAAACTGCGTGAAGACGCGCAGACGTTGTTGGCCTCTTACGAGCGTAAGCAAAAAGAAGTTCAAGAACAGGCTGACCGCATCGTCGCTTCCGCCAAGCAGGAAGCAACCGCTGCGGCAGAGCAAGCGCGTGCTGATCTGGAAGTTTCGGTACAGCGCCGTTTGGCCGCTGCGGAAGAGCAGATTGAATCGGCGCAGGCCTCTGCAATCAAGGAAGTCCGCGACCAAGCCGTGCTTATTGCGATTGCAGCGTCACGCGATATCATTGGCAAGCAGATGACCGCTACGGCCGGGAACAAGCTGATCGACGATGGCATTGCGCAAGTGGATGCAAAGCTGCACTAATCGGTTCGAGATTTGATATTGAAAGCCCCGTCATATTGGCGGGGCTTTTTGCATTTTGGGGAGGGCACTGATGACAGGACCGATGGCACGGATCACCACTGCGCAGATCGAATTGGTTGCCCCGCGCGGCGAGTTGGACTTCTTTGATCAACAATCAATGCATCTGCCCCGTGCCCTCACACCGTTGGAGGCATGGAAACGGATTATGGCGGAGCCGCTGCCGTTCTTGTCATCAGGGTTCAAACTGCGGGATGCAATCTCAGCGCGGTTCGGGGTTAAACGGATTGGCGGGTTCTCCGGTGAGGTCCGGACGTTCGTGCAAGAGGGCGACAAGCTCGACTTTTTCTTGGTGGAAACGATAAATGACAACGTGCTGACGCTGTCGGCGCGTGACCGTCATCTGGATGTGTTAACCTGCGTGACCTGCGTTGAAGATATGCTGACGATCACATCCTCAGTGAAAGTGCATAATCGGTTTGGCTGGTTCTATATGTTGCCCGTCAGGCCTGCACATAGGGTGATCGTCTGGGCGATGCTGCGGCGGTTAAAGCGTGATTTGGTGTAGTGTTCTGACCTTGGACTTCTAAACTTACCATCTCGAACGTATGTTCAGGAGCAAGTTTCCTAATGCTCCTTTTCTTGGGCTTAGTCAGCGCCCTCGGCGTAGCAGTCTGGCTCCGTGTTGATCTGCCCAAATGACCGTATCGCACCCATCGCAATAGCAAGTAAATCAAACAAAACCGCGCGTTCCGAACATTAGAAGTTCAGCAGCCAGGTCTGCTTGATGCACAACATTTGATACCGGTATTCAAAGCGCTCTGTTTTTGTCGAAGTAGAAAAAAGCTTGGCCCGCGCAATGGGCATTCGACTAAATCAGCCGCCTAATTCATGATCCAATCGCTGGCGTGCGACATCTTCGTGGCGTTCCGCACGTTGCTGATCCATGAGGGCGCGCTCAACATAGTTCAGGTGTGCCTCGACCGCTTCCCGCGCTCCTGTGGCATCGCGAGCGATCAGCGCATCGTGGATGGCGCGGTGCTGGTCGAGCAGAACAGCGCGTTTGGTCTGTTGTTTGAACATAATCTGACGGTTGTAAAACACCCCGCCGCGCAGCAATTCATACATGGAGCGCATCATGTGGAGCATGACCACATTATGGCTCGCCTCAATAATGCTCATGTGGAATTGCGCATCAAGGGCGGTCTCATCTTCAGCGCTGCGGCTGTCGTGGGCGGCTTCCATTTTAGCGAAGATCGCGCTTATTACCGCGAGGTCAGTGTCGGAGCCGAGGCGGGTGGCACGTTCGACAGCTAATCCTTCCATGTCGCGGCGAAAGGAGAGGTAATCCATCGTGGCCTCATCATGACGGGCGAAGAGGGCGGTGAGCGCGGGGGAGAAGGCGGAGCCAAGAACGTCGGCGACGAACACCCCTGCGCCTGGTTTGGACGTAAGCAGACCTGCGTCTTGAAGCTGTGCAATCGCGTCCCGCAAAGAGGGGCGCGAGACGCCGAGGCGTTCGGCCAGTTCACGCTCGGGGGGCAAGCGTTTGCCGGGCTGCAAGATGCCGCGTAGAATCAATTCCTCGACTTGTCGGACGACAGCAGAGGATAGTTTTTCAGGGCTGACAGGACGAAATGGCATTGGGTTTCCTCTGAATGGTAAAATTATATGACCAATCAAAGGATTGGGCAAGCAGTGCTGCACTTTGATTGGTGAGTGCTCAGGCGTTTACGAAATAGTAACGATGACGGCACCTTAATGAGGAATGAAATCATTTATCCCTCTATTGCTGCTCGTTCTGGTGGGTTGCAACACTGCCGGGCCGCATTTTCGCGGGCTTGAAGCGACGACTGTGACGGTCGAGGGCTCGACCTTTGATGTACGCGTGCGCGGCGAATTGGCAGAGGCGATCCGGACCAACGCGGAGTATGCGCCGCGTTTTAGCGTGATCCGCGAACGGGCGGGGCACGCGATGGCATTGGTCAGCGGCTGTGAGGTGAAAGAGGTGCGTGGGGATCAGGCGCAAGCAACCGGTATCCTGCGGTGCGGTAAGGGCGGCAAGCGCACCAGACCTGTGATCCCTGTGGCGCTTGAATGTGTGCCCGTGCGCGGTACCGAGGTGAAGCAAATCGGTGGTGTTTTGGTTGAGATTGACTGCGTACCGGCCTAAATGGCGCGATATCTTGTGGATAAGTTGGCGCAAACCACTGTTGGTTGTGCCTTGCGGTTGACACGCCTCCGACAAAGCCGTCACCCTGCGGAACGATCCGGAATCACCATGCAGGCGGGCCATGCGCTTCTCGAAACTAAGGCTGACGGGCTTCAAAAGCTTTGTTGACCCCACCGATCTGATCATCGCTGATGGTCTGACGGGTGTTGTGGGGCCGAACGGCTGTGGGAAATCCAATTTGCTGGAGGCGCTGCGCTGGGTGATGGGGGAGAACCGCCCGACTGCGATGCGCGGCGGCGGTATGGAAGATGTGATTTTTGCAGGTGCTGCGACACGACCAGCGCGCAATTTTGCCGAAGTATCCTTGCAGATTGATAACTCTGAGCGTCTGGCCCCTGCGGGTTTCAACGACAGTGACCAGTTGGACATTGTGCGGCGGATCACGCGGGATGTGGGCAGTGCCTATAAGGCGGCGGGCAAGGACGTCCGCGCGCGCGACGTGCAGATGCTGTTTGCGGATGCCTCGACGGGCTCGCATTCACCCGCACTGGTGCGGCAGGGACAGATCAGTGAGTTGATCAACGCCAAACCCAAGAACCGGCGGCGTATTCTGGAGGAAGCGGCGGGGATTTCGGGGCTTTATGCGCGGCGCCATGAGGCGGAACTGAAGCTGAACGGGGCGGACGCCAATTTGGCGCGTGTGGATGATGTAATTGAGCAGCTTGCGGCGCAGCTTGCCCAGCTTGCGCGGCAGGCGCGGCAGGCGGCGCGGTACCGCGAGATTGGCGACCAGTTGCGGCGGACGGAAGGGACGTTGCTGTACCGCCGTTGGCGTGAAGCAGATGATGCGCGGGCGAAGTCCGAAGTTGAGTTGCGCCAGCGGGTGACGGCGGCGGCGCAAGCAGAGGGACTGGTTCGGACTTCGGCCAAGGCGCGTCAATCGGCAGAGGATGCATTGCCAGCGTTGCGTGAGGAAGATGCGATTGCGGCGGCAGTTGTGCAGCGGTTGGTGGTGCAGCGCGATACGCTCAGTGATCAGGAAGCGCGTGCGAGTGCGCTGATCGAGACTCTGAAAGGACGGATTGCACAACTGGCCCGTGATATCGAGCGTGAAGGCGGGTTGAACCGTGATGCCGGTGAGACGATTGAGCGGTTGGAGTGGGAGCAGCGCGAGCTTGCGCGCGCGGGTGAGGGGCACGAGGCCGCTTTGGAGACTGCCGCAGAGGTCGCGCGCGAGGCGGCGGCGATCTTGCAGGTGCGTGAAGGTGAGTTGGGTCAGCAGACGGAAGATGTGGCACGGCTTGCGGCGCGCTATGGCTCGGCGGAGCGGTTGTTGGAGGATAACCGCAAGACGCAATCCAGATCTGAAGCGGAGGCGGTTCGCGCGCGCGAGGCTGTGGCCGCGAGTAAGGCGTCATTGGCTAAGGCTGCGGATGATTTCGAGGCAGCGACAACAGCGGAGAAAGCAGCACAGGCAGCATCGCAAGCGGCCGAAGATGCGCTGATCAGTGCGGAAGAAACACGCGCGGCCACGCAGGCGCGCGAAGCGGATGCGCGCGGTGAGCGCTCGGAAGCTGAGGGCGAAATGAATGCGCTGCGTGCCGAGACAACTTCGCTGGCGAAACTGGTGGAGCGCGACACTGCGGAAGGCGGCCAGATTTTGGACCGCTTGCAGGTTGAGCACGGGTTCGAGAAGGCGCTGGGTGCGGCGCTTGCCGATGATCTGCGTGCGCCTGAGGTGGATGCGGACGGGCCATCGGGCTGGTCGATGTTGGCGGGTTACGCACAGGTTCAGGCGTTGCCGAATGGGGTCACGCCGTTGACCCATCATGTCTCGTGCCCTGATGTCTTGGGGCGGCGGATGGGTCAGATCGGCCTTGTGGATGCGGATGAGGGGCAACGGTTACAGGGGACTTTGCAGCCGGGGCAGCGGTTGGTCTCGCTTGAGGGAGATTTATGGCGCTGGGACGGGTTCCGCGCATGGGCGGAGGATGCGCCCTCGGCGGCTGCGCTGCGGTTGCAACAGCTCAACCGTCTTGAGGTTCTTAAACAGTCATTGGAGCAGGCGAGCCAGCGGGCGGAGGGTGCGCGCGCGGCGCATGATAGCCTGACAGCACAGCTTGCCGCGCAGACCGAAGCCGACAAGCGCGCGCGTGATGCGCGGCGCGACGCGGACCGGATGGTCGCTGAGGCGGGCCGGGCGCTGAGCCGTGTGGAGGCGGATCGCAACTTGGCTGCCGGGCGTTTGGAGAGCCTTGGGCTGGCCGTGACGCGGCATGAAGAAGAAGCGATGGGTGCGCGAACCCGTGTGTTGGAGGCGGAGCGGGCGCTGGCCGATCTGGGTGACCTAAGCGAGGCGCGGGGGGCTGTGGACGATATCCGCATGGCGGTAGAGGCGGCGCGGATTACGATGATGTCACGGCGGTCAGGCCATGACGAGTTGCGCCGCGAGGGCGCCGCGCGGACCAAGCGGTCGCAAGAAGTGACCAAGGAGTTGAGCGGCTGGCGGCACCGGTTGGAGACAGCTTCGATCCGCAGTGCGGAACTGGTTGAGCGCAAAGACGGCTCTGAGGCCGAATTGAAAGAGGCAGGCGCGGCACCAACCGAAATTGCAGCCAAGCGTGAGGAATTGAGCAGCGAGATCAGCAAGTCGGAAGCGCGTCGGGCGGAGGCAGTGGACAAGCTGAGCACGGCGGAGGCCACCTTGCGGGAGGCGACGTTGGCGGAGCGGGAGGCCGAGCGCGCTGCGTCTGAGGCACGCGAGGCGCGGGCGCGGTCCGAGGCGCGCAGTGATGCAACCCGCGAGACTGTGGCGGCAGCGGCAGAGCGCATAGCTGAAGATCAGCAGTTGACCCCGAACCAGCTCCTCATGCAGCTGGATGTGAACCCTGACGAGATGCCCGCGGCGGATGTTTTAGAGGCAGATGTGAACCGCCTCAAACGCCAGCGCGATGCCTTGGGTGCAGTGAACCTGCGCGCGGAGGAAGACGCCAAAGACGTGCAAGAAGAGCATGATACGCTGGTCACCGAAAAAAATGATCTGGAAGAGGCGATCAAGACTTTGCGCGCGGGGATTGCGAGCCTGAACAAAGAGGGGCGGGAGCGGTTGCTCACCGCCTTTGAACAGGTGAATTCAAACTTTGGCCTGCTGTTCTCGCATCTGTTTGGCGGTGGTGAGGCGAGCCTTGTGATGGTGGAATCCGATGATCCGCTGGAGGCGGGTCTAGAGATAATGTGTCAGCCACCGGGTAAGAAGCTCTCTACGCTGAGCTTGCTCAGTGGGGGTGAGCAGACGCTGACTGCGATGGCGCTGATCTTTGCGGTGTTCCTTGCCAACCCTGCGCCGATCTGTGTGCTGGACGAGGTGGACGCGCCGCTGGACGATGCCAACGTGACGCGGTTCTGCGACTTGCTTGATGAGATGTGCCGCCAGACCGACACGCGGTTCCTGATCATCACGCACCATGCGGTGACCATGGCACGGATGGACCGCTTGTTTGGTGTGACCATGGCGGAGCAGGGCGTGAGCCAGCTTGTCTCGGTCGACTTGAAAAAAGCGAGTAAGATGGTCGCGTGACCTAGCCTTTGGGTTTGACCTGCTCGACGGGGCCACCTGCTTTTTCCCAGCCACCAAAGCCCTCTTTGATGTGGGCAGCGTCAAAGCCCATATCTTGCAAGGTGGCGACGGATATGGCGGAGCGCCAGCCGGAGGCGCAGTGAAAGACGAACCTTTTATCCTGCGCAAAGACATCCTTGAAATAGGGGCTGTCGGGATCAACCCAGAATTCCAGCATGCCGCGCGGGCAGTGAAAGGCACCGGGGATAAAGCCGGTACGCTCGCGCTCTCGCGGATCGCGCAGGTCGACGATCTGGACGTTTGGATCGTCAACCATGGCAATGGCATCGGGCGTCTCGATTTCCTCAATGCGGGCGCGGGCGTTGGCAACCATCGTGGCGGCGGATATTTTCAGGTTCATCGTGATGCCCCTTCCAGTTTGGACAAGAGTGCGGGCGTGGGCCACGCGTCGGCGGGAAATTTAAGGCGGATCTGCTCTTTTTGCACCGCCTTGCGGGTGCCGGAGCCGAGAATGCCGTCGACATTGCCCACGTTATGGCCGCGCTTTTGTAAAACGCGTTGCAGGCGTTTCATTTGGTTGCCGCTGAGGCCCTTCTCGGGATTGCCTACGTTGTAGACTTGTGCGCCGCCCAGACGGGTTGCGAAATAAGCGGCGGTGAGGACGTAGGTAAAGCTCTGGTTCCACTCGAAGAAGACATCGAAATTGGGATAGGCGAGGAACGCTGGGCCTTTGCGCCCTTGGGGCAGGATGAGCGATGCACGCAGGTTTGCGATACGACCATCGCGCGCTTTCACGCCAAGTCGCGCCCATTGCGAGCCTGATTTTGTGGTCTCTAGCCCGGTGAGGGACCAGTCAAAATTAGCGGGTACGATGACTTCGTCGATCCAAGGCTGACCACTTTTCCAGCCCAGTGATTTAAGCATTTTACCGCCAGACATGAGGGCATCGGGGGCAGAGGTTTTGAGGGAGACGCGGCCGTCGCCATCGCCATCGGTGCCGTTTTCGATAATGTCGCGTGGCAGCATTTGCACCATGCCTATCTCACCGGCCCATGCGCCTGTTGTTCTGGCGGGGTCTAGCTGACCGCGGGAATAGAGCTCCATCGCGGCAAAGACCTGTGGCCGGAAAAGCTGGGGACGGCGGCAGTCATGGGCGAGGGTGACGAGGGCGTTGGCCGTGTTGAAGTTGCCTTGTATTTTGCCGTAATCCGTCTCGAAGGCCCAAAAGGCAAGCAAGACATAGCGGCTCACGCCATAGCGGGATTCGACCCGGTCGAAGGTGCGATCGTATTTCTTACCATTGCTGACGCCGCGGTTGATGCGATCGTTTGAGATGAGGCGGCGGGAGAAGTCGACGAAAGGGCGTTGGAACACACCTTGGGAGCGGTCGGCGCGCAGGACGGCTGGGTCTTGGCTTACCCCTGCGAGGAAACGTTTGGCCGTGTCGGAGGAGACGCGGTATTTCGGGGCCTCAGCAATTAGGCTGTTTTTGAAGGTGTTGAAATTGCCTCCGCAGGTCGCGGCCGCGGCAGATATAGGCGCGAGTGCAACGAGAGCCGCTAAAAATGTTGAACGCATAAAAGACCTTTGATCTAAGTGGTACCAAACAGGGCGAGCAAAATTGTTAGCCCCAACATAACGCCCCAGGCCCACCAAAGCTGGCCCAAGGCTGCATCAATATCGCGGGGTCCGATTGTGCGTGCACCGTCCTCCCCGACCCAAGGAAACTCCTGCATTTCACCATTATAGGCGCGCGGTCCAGCCAATGCCACACCTATGGCGCGTGCCATTGCAGCTTCGGGCCACCCAGCATTCGGGGAGCGGTGCTTGCGCGCATCGCGGCCAATTTCACGCCACTGGCCTGCGACCCCGGCGGGAAGCGCGATGAGCCAGCACGTGAGGCGTGCGGGGATAAGGTTCATCGCGTCGTCCATGTAGGCGGCGGCTTTGCCGAACTTTTCGTATTTGGGCGTGCGGTAGGCGATCATGCTGTCGGCGGTGTTGACGATTTTATAAACCATCAGCGCAGGCAGGCCGCCGACGAGGAACCAGAAGGCGGGCGCGATGACGCCGTCAGAGAGGTTTTCGGCGGCGCTCTCAATCGCAGCGCGCGCGGTGGCAGATTGGTCCATGTCGGTTGTGTCCCGGCTCACGATCATGGCGACGGCGCTGCGACCATCGCCGAGGGAGACGCGCAGTCCTTCGGCGACCGCGGAGACATGCTGCACGAGTGAGCGTTGGGCGAGGAGGATTGCGACGATGATGACTTGGGCAATGCCGCCCAAGAAAGAGAGACCCCAGCCGATCAGATACGCACCGCTCATTAAGAGGGCGAGAGTTATGAGGCCTGCGAGGATTGAGGCGCGACCCGTATTGAGGGTGCGGTCAAGGACGCTCACAGCGCGGCCCATCAGGACGGCGGGATGGGGCAGGCGGTCCCAGAGCCACTTCGGCTCTCCTAGTGCCGCATCAAGCAAGAGCGCGAGGATGAGGATGACCGGGGTGCTCATGCCAGTGCGGCCTCAAGGCGGGACCATTGTTCAGGTGCGGGAAGGCCGAGGCGGAGCCAGCGGGAATTATAGGGAAAGACGCGGCTCCAGATATGGTGATGGGCGAGGCGGTCCTGCCATGCAGTAGCATCCTCGACGTCATAGAGACGAAAGAGTGTGGTACCGCCGAGGGGTTTTGCCCCTGCATTGGTGAGCAGAGTGTCGAGGCGGCTTGTGTCTTGGTCCAAACGTTCGCGTGTTTCATCGGCCCAAGCGGGGTCGTTCAAGGCGCGCGCACCGATTTGCAGCGCGGGGCCGGCAACGGGCCAAGGGCCGAGCATTGTGGCGAGCTGCGCGACCAGCTCAGGATCACCGATAACAAACCCCAAGCGCAGACCGGCCAGCCCCCAGAATTTACCAAAGCTCTTGAGGACTAGGGTGCCGGGTGTTGTGGATTGGGAGATGAGAGAGGCGTCGGGTATCACGTCGGCAAAACTCTCGTCGATAATGCGCAAGGGTGCGTGGAGATCGGAGGCAGTGAAGAGGCGGCCATCTGGATTGTTCGGATGCACGATGACTTGGGCATCGGTGTCTTGGAGGCGCGGCGCTATTTTCCAGCCTGTAGTGGCAAAAGCGGCGGCGTGTTCATTGTAGGTTGGGGCGGCGATATGCACCCGTCCGGCAGGCCGCAGGCGGGGAATCATCGCGATGGGGGCAGAGGCTCCGGGGGTTGCGAGAACCGCCGCTTGCTCGGGTATTCGCCAAAAACGGCGCGCAGCCTCGATGAGCGCGGACTGTGCTGCGCTGTCAGGTAGAGCCGTCCATGCATTTGGATCAATCGCGCCTACGGGGTAGGGGGCGGGGTTGATTCCTGTAGATAAATCAATCCACTGGCTGCGATCCCCACCGAACTTTTTTGCCGCAGCGTCAACGCCGCCACCGTGATCTCGGGGAGTTTTGGACAAATGCTTTACTCAACCTATGGATGAATGGCTGAAGCCAGCCTGTTTTCCCCGTTGGACAAAGCGGAGTTTAGTGTAACATTCAAGTGCGGGTTAGGGTGAAGTCCTTAACCTATGATTCCATCAAATTTATTTTATTTGTGTATTTGACGTTGATTGCGAAGGAGGGCTTTCAAATGAATTCAACCCTACCGGAAACCACGCGCGTTTTGATTGTAGAAAGTGTACCTGAGCTGGCAACAGTCTGGCAGCGGCATTTGGTCCGTCAGGGCATGCATGTGACGAGTGTTGAGGGACAAGAAAAAGCGATTGAGCACTTATCTGAGAACGACACCGACATCATTATTCTGGATTTGGTGATTGAGGAAGGTTGTGCTCTGGCGATTTCGGATTATGCCAATTACCGGCAGCCTGATGCGCGGGTGATTTTTGTGACCAACACCAGCTTTTTCTCGGACGGATCGATTTTTGCACATTCCGCAAATGCGCGGGCCTTTGTGCAAAGCAGTACGCCACCAGAGGACCTTGCGGCTATGGTGGCGCATTATGGTGCGGAATTGCAGGCGGGTTAGCCCCGGTTGTGTGGTGCGTCCCAGTCGATGACCGGATTGATGGGGATTATTCGGTTCGGGTTAATTGTCTCGTGGCTATAGTGATAGTGGCGGATGATGTGATTGAAATCGACCGTCCCGGCTATGCCTTCCCATTGATATAGCTCGCGGGTGTAAGCCCAGAGGTTGGGGTAATCCACGATCCGCTTGCGGTTGCATTTAAAGTGTTGGTGATAGACGCAATCAAACCGCACGAGGGTGGTAAACAGCCTCCAATCAGCCTCGGTCACGCGCGGACCAGTGAGGTAGCGGTTGGAGGACAGGATATCTTCTAGCCAGTCCAGCGTGTCAAAGAGTGGATGCACCGCGGCGTCATAGGCGTCTTGGGCCGTGGCAAAACCGGATTTGTAAACGCCATTGTTGAGCGTGTCGTAGATACGGGCGTTGAGCGTCTCAATTTGCGGGTGTAGCTCTGTTGGCCAATAGTCATCGGTGTTGCCCGTAAGCGCGTCAAAAGCGCTGTTGAGCATGCGGATGATCTCAGACGATTCGTTGGAGACGATGGTGTTTTGCGCTTTGTCCCAGAGAATCGGTACTGTCACGCGGCCAGTAAAATCGGGCACGGCGCGGGTGTAGATGTCACGCGCAAAGGGCAAGCTGAAGAGCGAGTCACCGGTGGCTGCGTCGAAGTCCGTGCCAAAAGTCCATCCTTCACCGAGCATATCAGGGTGCACGACGGAAACGCCAATCAGGTCTTCCAGTCCTTTCAGCGTGCGGAAGATCAGGGCGCGGTGTGCCCACGGACACGCAAGGCTGACGTAAAGGTGGTAGCGGCCTGCCTCGGCAGCGAATCCCCCTATTCCACTGGGGCCTGCGCTGCCATCGGGCGTAATCCAGTTACGGAAACTTGCCTCTTTGCGCTTGTATGCGCCGCCGCTGTCTTTGGTGTCATACCAGCTGTCGTGCCATGCGCCGTCGATTAACAATCCCACGGTGTTCTCCTCTTGCTCGGGTTAAGGCAACAGTAACGTAGCTGTGCGAAATTGCGATTGCCGCCGTTGCACAGGGTGGGTGCAAAAACGCACATGGCGAAATAAAATAACAAGAATCAATTGTCATGCGTAATTTTATGAATAACGCTGTAGTGGACTTAGCGGGAGATGAGCGATGGATACGTTTTTGCCAAAGGGGTTTCAGGCTGGACTGACAAGACCTCAGATGAGCCGTCCTGCGCGCGCGACGCGGCTGTGTGTTGAGGCAGGTGGCGTATATTATCCGGTGCTTCGGCGCTGGGCGACTGGGTTTTCGGTGCGGGCGGGAGAAGTGCCTGCGCTGAACGGTATTGTGACGCTCTATGATGGTGCCGAGCATCTACATCAGTGCCTGATCACCGCGAGGGATGAAGACAACAGCGAGATCGTGTTTACGGTCAAGCGGGGGAGCGGTGTGGATTATGCCACCGCACCGGACGTTGAAGTGGACGGAAAGGTTGCCCCGGCAGGCTAAGGCTTGGACCATTTAGATAAAAAAGGGCGCCCGTTGTAGAGCGCCCTTTTGTCGGTTTTGACATTGAAATTATTGCAGGTCTTTGAAGGCTTCTGCGAGGCGATCGCATGCTTCGAGAACACGCGCACGGGGTGTTGCGATGTTGAACCGCAAAAAGCTCTCGCCGCCAGTGCCGAAGGTGGGGCCGTGATTCGCGGCGATGCTGGCGTCCTGCTCGACCCGTTTGGTGAATTCCTCGCGGCTCATGCCTGTGTCCGTGAAATCCACCCATGCGAGGTAGGTGGCCGCCAGCGGCATGGATTTGAGACCGGGAATTTTGTTGACGGCCTCATCGAACAGGCGGCGGTTGCCATCGAGGTAGGCGATCAGATCATCCACCCATGCGGCCCCTTCGGGGGAGTAGGCGGCTGTGGCCATGAACAGACCAAAGCTGTTGGGTGACATACCCAAAGCGGCCATGCGCACGCCAAATTTCTCTCGCAGGATCGGATCGGCGATGATGACGTTGCCAACGTGGCTGCCTGCGATGTTGAACGTCTTTGTTGTCGCGGTCATCATCACAAGACGGTCGGCGATCCCGTCGATCAGCGCCATGGCGGTGTGCTTGTTACCGGGCATGACAAGATCGTGGTGAATCTCATCCGAGACCAGTACCAGATCGTGACGCTTGGCAAAGGCTGCGACTTGTTCAAGTTCGTCGCGGGTCCAGACGGTGCCGCCGGGATTTTGCGGGGAGCAGAGCATGAGCATTTTTTCGTTGCCGGTCATCTGCGCGTCATAAGCGTCAATATCCATTCGGTAGCGCCCGTTCTCCTGCACCATTTCGCACTCGACGACTTGGCGTTCGGCAGCTTTGATGACTTTGGCAAACGCGTGATAGACGGGTGTGAACAGGACAACGCCCTCGCCCTTCTCGGTAAAGGCATCGACACACATAGCGGTGCCGTTGACGAGGCCGTGGGTGGTAAAGATGTGCGCGGGATCAAGGTCCCAGCCGTGACGCTCTTTCATCCACCACTGGATCGCGGCGCGGTATTTGCTGTCATCACCAAAATATCCGTAGACGCCGTGATTGACCATCGCCTGTACTGCATCTTGGACGACGGGGGCGGTGGCGAAATCCATGTCTGCCACCCACATGGAAATGCCAGTCTCGGCGGGAACGCCATAAATGCTCTCCATGCCGTCCCACTTTACACAATGGGTGCCGCGGCGTTCGATCGGGGTGTCAAAGCTCATCTAATATCTCCTGTAGATTCGCGCCAAACCCTAGCTGTGCCAGACTTATGTGCAAGCCCTGCTTGCGGGATGCGGGGGCATGCCCTACATCAACTGGCATGAAACGCCCTATTTTATACCACCCCGATCCGCGCCTTAAAAAGCATTGTGCCGCTGTAGATGATCTTAACGATGATCTGCGCACGCTGGCCGATGATATGCTGGCGACGATGTATGATGCACCCGGTGTGGGGTTGGCAGCACCTCAGGTTGGCGTGCTGACCCGTCTGGTGGTGCTGGACTGTGTCAAGGCAGAGGGTGAAAAGCCGCGCCCTTTGATCATGTTTAACCCGCAGATTGTGGGGACCTCGGAAGAGTTGAACACTTATGAAGAAGGGTGTTTGAGCTTGCCTGAGCAGTTTGCGGATGTGACCCGTCCTGCCGAGGTTGAGGTCACATGGATGGACCGCGACGGGAATGAGCAGCGTGAGGGGATGGACGGCTTGTGGGCGACGTGTGTGCAGCACGAGATTGACCATCTGGAGGGCAAGCTGTTCATCGACCACCTCAAGCCGCTGCGCCGTCAAATGATGACGCGCAAGATGGTGAAGTTTAAGCGTGAGTTGGCGCGCGGATGAGTGTTCGGCCCATTGTGCAGTGGCCTGATGCGCGGCTGACCGAGACCTGTGTGGCCGTTGAGGCGATTACTCCAGAGATTGAAGCACTGGCGGCGGATATGTTGGAAACGATGTATGCCGCCCCCGGTCGCGGCCTCGCCGGTCCTCAGGTGGGCGCGATAGTGCGTGTGTTTGTGATGGATGTGGGTTGGAAAGAGGGCAAGTCTGACCCGCTGGTCTGCATCAACCCGATGCTGATGGAAGTAAGCGAAGAACGCGCGCGCAATTCTGAGGGTTGTCTGAGCATCCCGGGTGTGAGTGCGGAAATTTCGCGCCCTGCGCAGGTGCAGATGGTTTGGACGGGACTGAATGGCGGGCGCTTTGTGCAGAGCTTTAGCGGGTTTGCAGCGGCTTGTGTGCAGCATGAAATTGACCACCTCGACGGGATTGTAACCTTTGATCATCTGGACGCGGAAACGCGGGCCACGTTGGAAGCGGAGTATGCGGCATGACGGTACGGACGATTTTGACATGGCCGGACAAGCGGCTGCGGACGGCGTGCGAAGAGATAAGTGAAGTCTCCGATGAGGTGCGCGCGATCTGGGATGATATGATCGAGACGATGGACGCGATGCCCGGTGTCGGCCTTGGCGCGCCGCAGATTGGTGTGATGCAGCGGTTGGCGGTGGTGGACACCTCGGAGGCGCGGAACAAGCGGATCAGGCTGGCGAACCCAGAGGTGATTGATGCGTCGGCGATTATGAATGTGCATGAGGAAGCATCGCCCTGCCTGTCCGGTGTGTCGGCCAAGGTGAGCCGCCCGCGCGGTGTGAAGGTGCGGTACATGGACGAGACAGGTGCAGTGGTCGAGCGTGATTTTGTGGGCCTAGATGCGACGAGCGTGCAGCACCAGATCGACCATCTGGACGGCAAATTGTATATTGACCGCCTGAGCAAGGTGAAGCGTGATATGTTGCTGCGCCGTGCGCGTAAGATGAACGGATAGTCCGATGCGGATTGTGTTTATGGGCACGCCCGAGTTCTCGGTCTCGGTGCTGGATGCGTTGGTAGAGGCAGGGCACGAAATTGCTGCGGTCTATTCCCAGCCACCGCGCCCTGCTGGGCGGGGCAAGAAGGACCGGCCCAGCCCTGTACATGCGCGGGCGGAAGCGCTGGGGCTGGAGGTGCGCACGCCTGTGTCGTTGAAGACCGCAGAGGCGCATGCGGAATTCGCAGGGTTGAATGCGGATGTGGCAGTGGTCGTGGCTTATGGGCTGATCCTACCGCAAGTGATTTTGGATGCGCCATCACGGGGATGTTTGAACATTCATGCGAGTCTGCTGCCGCGCTGGCGTGGGGCGGCGCCCATTCACCGTGCGATTATGGCGGGTGATGCACAGACGGGTGTCTGCATCATGCAGATGGAAGCCGGATTGGATACTGGGCCCGTGCTTTTGCGCGATGCGCTGGACATTGGTGTGGAAGAGACGACGGCGCAGTTGCATGATCGGTTGGCGGCTATGGGTGCGCGGCTGATTGTGGAGACGCTGGCGCAGTTGAGTGATCTGGCGCCGGAAGTGCAGCCCGAGGAGGGTGTGGTTTACGCGGCAAAGATCGACAAGGCGGAGGCGCGGATTGACTGGACGCGGCCAGCCGCTGAAGTCGATCGTTTGATCCGCGGGCTATCTCCGTTTCCCGGTGCGTGGTTCGAGGTGGACGGGGTGCGGGTTAAGGCGCTGGGGTCGCGTTTGGTTGAGGGCGCTGGGCCTGCGGGTGTGGTGCTGGATGATGCGCTGTATGTGGCTTGTGGGGGCGGTGCCGTGGCACTCACCCGCTTGCAAAAGGCGGGTAAAGGCGCGCAGGATGTGGATGTGTTCCAGCGCGGTATGCAGATCGCTGTTGGTGCGGATTTGAGCAAAGGATAGCCCCATGTTTCCCACCATGATCGGTACAGTTGTGATTGCGGGGATCGTTGGCTACCTCGCCGAGAAGACCGAGTTCACGCACAACGGGATTTTGCAGTCGATCATCATCTGTGTTGGTGGTGCGTTTGTATTCTACTTCGTGCGGTTGATGTTCGGTTTCGGATTCGCGTCACCTGGCCTCAATGCGATTGTGTCGTCAATTGGGGCGCTGATTATTGTCCCGTTTCACTGGCGCAAGTGAAGGATGGGGGCCAACCCCCAATCGGCCTTTGGCCGCTTCCCCCGGAGTATTTTTGGCCAATAGAGATGGGTATCAGGATTTTGGCGGGGCGCTTTTGTAGACGGGGAGGTTCCAGCCAAAGAGGATGGAGCCAGCGCGCAAAATCCATGTGACTATGGCACCTATGATAAGGCTGTAAGGGATGTCTGGCGCGTAGGCGTTAAGGATCACAGTTGTCGCGGCTCCGGCGAGGGCGGCGGTGACGTAGAGCTCACCTTGTTTCAGCACTACAGGGACATCGCCCACCACGACGTCGCGCATGAGGCCGCCCATACATCCCGTGACGATGCTCATCAGGATGGTGATGGCAGGACCTTGATCAAGGCTGATTGCGACGGCGGCACCGGCGGCGACAGCCACGGCGAGGGCAAGGCTGTCGAGCCAGATGATGGCGCGCAGCCGGGATTCGAGCAGGTGTGCAGCGAAGAAGGTGACGAGGGCTGCTGCTACGGCGGCGGCGAGGTACGTGGGTTCCGCGATCCAGAAGATCGGGTTCCGGTCCAGTAGCAAATCGCGGATGGTGCCGCCGCCCACAGCCGTCAGGCAGGCGATGAAGGCAAAGCCCACCAGATCAAGCTGTGCGCGACTGGCCACCAGCGCACCGGTGATCGCAAAGACGATGACAGAGGCGTAATCTAGGAATGTGATGAGGCTCATAAGGTCGCCTTGATCCAGTCGAGCGCGCGCTTGTCCTGCGCGCAGAAGCCGTCGAAAGATGCGTCGAGGGACATCCACGAGAAGTGCAAAAGCTTGGAACTGTTTGCGTCTAGGTGTTTCCATTGCTCGCGCACAGGTGGCACGATGCGGCAGAGGGCAAAGTGCCAGACCTCATCCGCGTTTATTGTGTTTGAGGTGCCAATGGGCAGGGCGGCACGGGTTTCCAGTGCGCTCATCGCATAAAGTGCGCGGGCGGCGGCTCCTGTGGTGTCCGCCGGGTCGGGCGCAGTTGCCTTGACCAGCTGTAGGTCCCCACTTGGGTCTTGGAGCACGGCAATGCGGCGCAATGCGCCGTCAGGGTGCAACGCGACAGGGCAGGCGATGATTTTCATTTCGGTTTGAATGGGGCCATGCCAGCGCGGGCCAGCGCGTCAGCGCGCTCGTTCTCTGGGTGGCCTGCGTGACCCTTTACCCATTCCCATGTGACGCGGTGGCGGGCATTGGCCGTATCCAAGCGTTGCCACAGTTCTACGTTTTTGACAGGCTTTTTCGCCGCGTTCTTCCAGCCGTTTTTCTTCCAGCCGAAGATCCACCCGGTGATGCCGTTTTTGACATAGTTGCTGTCGGTGACCACGGTGATTTCCGTGTCGCGGTCGAGCGCTTCGAGGGCATGGATCGCGGCGAGAAGCTCCATGCGGTTGTTAGTGGTGTTTGCTTCACCACCCTTGAGTTCGCGTTCTTTGACGACCTTTTCGCCGTCCATCGCCTGCATCAATGCGCCCCAGCCGCCGGGGCCGGGATTACCTGAACAGGCGCCGTCTGTGTATGCGTAAAGTTTAGCCATATGCGGCGAGTGCTATCCAATCCGCATAGGTGCCGTCCAGCCCCTTATCGCGTCCCTCGTGCTTTTTGGTGGGGGTGAAGCCTGCAGCGGTCAGCAGGCCGCGCAGTTCACCCTCGGTGACATAGGTGTATTGGCGGCCGATGCTGTCGCGGGCGGTTGTGGTTCCGAGTTTCATTGCGATGTGGAAATGACCGTTGGGGCGCAGGGACGTGTGCAGCGCTTTGAGGATCGCAGGGAGGGCTGTGCGCTCAGCGTGTAGCAGGCTGAAGTTGGCCCAGATGCCATCATATATGTCTGTTCCGGCAATCTGATCAAAGGTCCGGACCTCGGCGTTGACACCTGCATGGCGCGCAGCAAGAGCGATCATTTCGGGGACAGCATCGGTTGCGTGGACCGTGAGGCCCGCCCGCACCATATCGGCAGCGCAGTGGCCGGGACCGCAGCCGAGATCAAGCGCATGCCCGCCTGTAGGCAATGCCGCGATAAACGCGTCGAGGTATGGATCACGGGCGATACCATGGTGTGTCATGTCTGCGTATTCGGCAGTTTTTGCGGCGTAGACGGCAAGGGTTTCTTTGTCGCTCATGTGAATGCCGTGATCGCGAGGCAAACAAGGACGATTGCGGTGAGCAGTAAGCGCAGGGGCATCCACCACGGCGGTGTGAGGCCCCATCGGGTGAATGTCGTGTCAAGCACGAGCAGGCCCAGAAAGCCGATCATCAGATTGAGGCCTGCGTTGCTGGGGCCGAAACCTGTCATGAAGAAAGCCCAGAGGGCGGGGAGGACGGATAGGGCGTAGCCTATTGTGGCCTGTGTGCCGTCTGCTTTTGTCGCAAAACCCCAGAGCACGCCGGACATGAACGACAGGATGATCGCCCCGTAGAAAAGCTGAACATAGGGGCCAGTAAACCGCGCGCCCAGATAGGCGGTGCTGAGATCATTGAGGGCAGGACTTAGGACAGTTGCAGCACCCCAGAGAAAGGGAAGCAAACCAGCGAGACCGAGGAGCAGCGGGGAACGGGGGATCGGGTGCATATCAAGCGCGCTCTAATGCCAAGCGACCCGCGAGGGCGGCGAAAATCGCGGCGAAGGAGCGGCTGAGCCATGTCATGACCCGCTCGGAGCCGAGCAGCCAGTGGCGTGCGGCAGCTGCGAAGATGCCGTAGAGAACGAAGACCGCAAATGTCATCCCCATAAACACCGCGCCCAGCAGGGCCATTTCTACTGTGGCGGAGGCGGGGGTGCCCGACAGGAACGGGGGCAGCAGGGCGAGGAAGAAGATCGACAGTTTGGGATTGAGGATGTTGATCAACGCGCCGCGCCGCGCAATGCGCCAGCCGCTTTGCTGTGTTTCGGAGGCTTGGACATTCAGCGCGCCGCCGTCTTTGAGGGCTTGCCATGCGAGGTAGAGGAGATAGGCGACGCCTGCCCATTTTACGGCTGTGAACAGAAGTGCGGAAGTGTGCAGCACGGCAGCCAGACCCAAGGTTGCGGCGGCGAGGTGGGGGACGATACCGAAGGTGCAGCCCAATGCGGCCCAAAGAGCGGCGCGGCGTCCTTGGCCCAAACCCAGTGCGAGGGTGTAGACCACGCCTGTGCCGGGAATGATGACGACGACCAAAGCGGTTAGAAGGAATTGTAGGGTGATCATGAAATTGCCTCGGCTATTGCGGTGAACATTACTGAAGTTTTAGCGAATTACAATTTTTGATAGTTTGGCGGGGGGCGCGAAGGCCTTTATGTGCACTTGGTTGTCAATGGTTAGGACGTTAACTATTTGTTAACGATGGTTAACAGAATCACCTTTTCCATAGTCTTTGCGGTTCTTGCGAGCGGTTTTTCATTGAACAGCATTGGGCCTGCCGGATTTGGTGTCGGCAGTGCTGCTGCACAGAGTTGCCATGCTAGTTACCAAGGGGTTTGCATCGCACCGGGTAGTTCCGATGTTGATTGTGCTGGCGGTAGCGGGAACGGGCCGCGTTATGCGCGTGGACCGTTCAATGTTGTTGGGCCAGATCAGTATGGGCTAGATCGCGATCGTGACGGAATAGGTTGCGAATAGCCGTCAGGCAGTTTCGCGCAGCACGCGCGGTACTTTGAATTCTACGTTCTCTACGGCGGTCTCGACCAGTTCTTCGGTCACGGCGTAGCGGGATTTGAAGGCGTCGATGACCTCGTTGATGAGGACTTCGGGGGCGGAGGCGCCTGCGGTGATGCCGATGCTGGTGATGCCGTCCAGTGCCCGCCAGTCGATGTCAGCGGCGCGCTGTACCAGTTGGGCATAGCTGCAGCCTGCGCGGGAGCCTACTTCGACCAAGCGTTTGGAGTTAGAGGAATTGGGTGCGCCAACGACAAGCATCGCGTCGCATTTGGGGGCCATGGCTTTGACCGCCTCTTGGCGGTTGGTTGTTGCGTAGCAGATGTCTTCTTTGTGCGGGCCGACAATGGAAGGAAAGCGTGCTTTGAGCGCGGCCACGATATCGGCGGTATCGTCGATGCTGAGCGTAGTTTGCGTGACGTAGGCAAGCTTTGTCTCGTCGCGAACTTTGACCGTGGCGACATCTTCGGGGACTTCGACCAGAAGAACTTCGCCCTCTGGTAGCTGACCCATAGTGCCGACGGTTTCGGGGTGGCCCTCGTGCCCGATCATAATCATTTGCAGTCCTGCATCGGCGTGGCGCTGGGCCTCGATGTGAACCTTGCTCACCAAGGGGCAGGTGGCATCGACAAAGACCATGTTGCGTGCTGCCGCTGCGCTTGGCACGGATTTCGGGACTCCGTGGGCTGAAAAAATGACAGGACGATCGTCGGGGCAATCAGAGAGGTCTTCAACGAAAATAGCACCCTTGTCGCGCAACCCGTCGACGACGAATTTATTGTGCACAATTTCGTGGCGGACATAGACGGGCGTGCCCCATTTATCGATCGCCATTTCGACAATCTTGATCGCGCGGTCCACGCCAGCGCAGAATCCGCGCGGTGCGGCCAGATAGAGGGTAAGGGGCTGTTTGCTCATGTTTGTTTCTCCGCTCTTACACTACAGGTAGGGACGGTCAGCTTGAAGGTCCAGCCCCCTTAAGGTCCGCGTGGCCATAGAGAAGTGCGGCGACCTCTGCTCTGTTTTGCACACCAAGTTTCTTATATCCGTTTTTTGCGTAATCCGACACTGTATGAATGGATAGATTGCATAGGTGGGCCGTGGCCTTGCGGGTCTGCCCCCGGGCGAGCAACATGAGAACTTCGGCCTCGCGCGGGGTGAGGACGTCAAAGCTTTGGGGCAAGGCGTTTGGCACCAACGCGCGGCGTTCCGGTGTTTCGACCGCTGCGATCGCGATCAGCTCCTCGATTCGGCGGTGGATGATCATGCAGAACATCCGAATATCTTCCGCGCGTGGCATGATGCGCTCGAGGAATTGCGTCCGCTCCAGTGCATTGCCGAGAACAAAGCCGCCAAAGCGCTCTGACCCCTTAAGTCGCATTGGTAGTGCCAGACCGGCGGATAGTCCTTGCTCGGCTGCGCGTTCGATAAACGCACGCTCGCTGTCTGAAATATAGGGATGCTCAGTGATGAACTCTGTCCCGATTGTCAGAATTTCATAGCGGGTGCACGCGTGTATCAGGAAGGGATCTTCTCTAGGAGGGGTGTCTCTGTAGAGTTTGGACATGTTGCAGAGTACAAACAGGTTCTCGAAATCTGAATCCACGCTCAGGTAGACGGCGTGATCAAGTCCGAGGCTGGAGAACACGTCAACCGCGCCCGCCCACAAAGCGTCCACTGTTGTGCACCGTTCGAGATTGGCCGCGTTCTTGATTAACACCTGTATCTATCTCCATTCCTCACACCCCCCTTTTTCGGGGGGGCGTAAAAAAACCACTAACAACGTATAATGGCAAAAGGACGGCGTGGACGATGTCTGCGTTCTATTTTTCGGTCGAGCAATTTTAGCTTCTCGCATGCCGCCGCCTCTTTACCGGGTCGGCGGCATGTTATTATCTATTTTGCTTCAGCGTCGTGGCTTGTTGCCGGAGCGTGGCTTGGCTCACGTGCAGGGCGGCCAATGACTTCGCGTAGACCATCCAGTTCGATAAAGTTGTCGGCCTGACGCCGTAGGTCATCAGAGATCATAGGTGGTTGACTGCGGATGGTGGAGACGACCGAGACGCGCACGCCCTGGCGCTGCAAGCTTGCGACCAGCGGAGTGAAATCGCCGTCACCGGAGAAAATTACGATGTGGTCGACCCGCGGCGCAAGCTCCATCGCGTCTACGGCCAATTCAATGTCCATGTTCCCCTTTACCTTACGGCGTCCCATGCTGTCAGTGTATTCCTTGGCCGGTTTGGTCACCATGGAAAAGCCGTTATAATTCAGCCAATCAACAAGCGGGCGAATGGGGGAGTATTCGTCATTCTCAAGCAGGGCAGTGTAGTAGAACGCGCGCAGCAGTTTGCCGCGGCGCATGAATTCGGAGCGAAGCAATTTGTAGTCGATATCAAATCCGAGCGTTTTGCCCGCTGCATAGAGATTTGATCCATCAATAAACAGAGCAAGACGTTCGTCTTTGTAAAACACAATATTACCTCGTAACTAGATTAAGCGCTGCTTGCAGCGTGATTTGAAGATGCTCAGGATTTTTCGGTCGAACTATATATGTAGCCCTTCTGGACGTAAAGGAAAGTTGCCGTACCATGCTAAGCACTGACCGAGGTAAAATCCGCGCGAACCCGCCTGCGACATGGCCTCTATACTTAATCGCTTTGGGATCAAACCTCAATTTTAAAGGGGGCGGCCCTGAAATTATCTTAAAAGAGGCGCTGAAGTCGCTTGAGGTGCGTGGTTTTGTGATTCGCGCTTGTAGCCGTTTTTTCAATACCCCTGCATTTCCCGTGGGTTCGGGCCCAAATTTTGTAAACGCGGCAGCAAGTGTCGAATTTGAGGGGACGGCTCCGCAGGTGCTCGCACAGCTACATGACGTTGAGGCACGCATGGGGCGTGCGCGTGAAGTGCGCTGGGGCGCGCGGACGCTTGATCTTGATCTGATTGCGGCGGGTGCGCAGGTGTTGCCGGACGTAAAAACCTATCAATACTGGCATGATCTGCCGCTAGAGGTGCAGAAAACGGCTGTTCCGTCCGAATTGATCCTGCCACATCCGCGGCTGGGCGAGCGGGCATTTGTGTTGGTGCCGTTGCTGGATGTGGCGCCGGAATGGTGCCATCCGGTGAGCGGGCAAAGCGTGCGCGACATGCATGATGGCTTGTCTGACGACGCACGCAGTGAGGTTTTGGCTCTGTAATACCTGCTTGTAAATCAGGGCGAAGAGGCCTAGGTAGCCTTTTCTATCAGATATTTTATTGGAGCGTCCAATGGCCCGCGTTACCGTCGAAGATTGTGTTGATAAAGTCCCGAACCGGTTTGAGCTGGTCATGTTGGCCGCGCACCGTGCGCGTGAGATTTCCGCAGGTTCCGCTGTGACTGTGGACCGCGACAACGATAAGAACCCTGTTGTGTCCCTGCGCGAGATCGCAGACGAGACCCAAAGTGCCGATGATCTGCGTGAGCGTTTGATCGAGAGCAACCAGACCCAAATCGAAGTTGACGAGCCCGAAGAGGACGCCATGGCGATTCTCATGGGCGCCGAGCAGGACAAGCCTGAAGAAGACAGCATGTCCGAAGAAATGCTTTTGCGGCAGTTGATGGCGGCGCAAGGGCAGGGTTAACTTGTCGGGAATATCCAATCCGAATGAGGATGCAGGCAGATAATGTCCACTACTGCCGATGACCTCGTCACATTGGTTCGCGGGTTTAACCCCAAAACAAACGAAGCGCTGATCCGCGCTGCCTATGCCTACGGCGAACGGATGCATGAAGGGCAGCTGCGTCATTCCGGCGAGCCCTATTTTACACATCCTGTTGCTGTTGCTGCCATATTGGCGGAACAGCAACTTGATGATGCCACGATAATCACCGCGCTGCTGCATGACACGATTGAGGACACACCAGCGTCCTATGGTGAAGTGCAAGAACTGTTCGGCACCGATGTGGCAGAGTTGGTCGACGGTGTGACCAAGCTCACGAACCTACAGCTCAACTCGTCCGAGACCAAGCAGGCGGAAAATTTTCGCAAGCTGTTCATGGCGATGTCCAAGGACCTGCGGGTGATCTTGGTCAAACTGTCGGACCGTCTGCACAACATGCGCACGATCAAGGCGATGCGCCCTGATAAGCAGTCGCAAAAAGCGCGCGAGACGATGGACATCTTCGCGCCGCTGGCGGGCCGCATGGGTATGCAGTGGATGCGCGAAGAGCTGGAGGACTTGGCATTTCGCGTGCTCAACCCCGAAGGACGGCAGTCCATCATCCGCCGCTTTATCACGCTCCAGAACGAGACCGGCGATGTGATCGAGCGGATCACAGCAGACATGCGCAAAGAGTTGGCCAATGCCGGCGTCGAGGCGGAGGTGCTGGGGCGTGCTAAACAGCCTTATTCGATCTGGCGCAAGATGGAGGAGAAAGAGCAGTCTTTCTCAAGGCTGTCCGATATTTACGGATTTCGGCTGATCGTCGCCACTGAGGAGGATTGCTACTGTGTGCTGGGCGCGATCCACCGTCGGTGGAGTGCTGTGCCGGGGCGGTTCAAGGATTATATCAGTCAGGCCAAGACCAACGGATACCGTTCCATCCATACCACAGTGTCGGGGCGGGACGGCAAGCGGGTCGAGGTGCAGATTCGCACGCGCCAGATGCATGATGTGGCAGAGACGGGTGTGGCGGCGCATTGGTCCTACCGCGATGGGGTAAGATCCAAAAACCCGTTTGCGGTGGACCCTGCCAAGTGGATTGCGCAACTTACCGAACAGTTTGATGGCGAGGACGACCACGAGGATTTCCTCGAAGCGGTCAAGCTGGAAATGTATACTGATAAGGTATTCTGCTTCACGCCCAAGGGTGAGGTTATCAAGCTACCGCGCGGGGCCACGCCGATTGATTTTGCCTATGCGATCCATACCCGCATTGGGTCCGCCTGTGTCGGAGCAAAGATTGACGGTTTGCGCGTGCCACTTTGGACGCGGGTTAAGAACGGGCAGTCGGTCGAGATTATCACCGCTGAGGGGCAGACGCCTCAGAACACTTGGCTTGATATTGCGACAACGGGGAAGGCTAAGACTGCGATCCGCCGGAGTTTACGTGAGGTTGACCGCGAGCGGTTTGTGAAGCTCGGTCAAGAGCTTGCGCGCTCGGCTTTCGAGCATGTGGGAAAGAGCGCTACAGATAAAGTGCTGGCGACAGCAGCGCGGGCGTTGCAGATCAAGAGTATCGATGACCTGCTGGAGAAGTTGGGCAGTGCAGTGATCACTGGCCGCGAAGTTGTGCGGACGGTTTACCCCGAACTGAGTGAGGTTACCGGAGAACTGGTGGACCGGAAGCGTGCCATCATCGGCTTAGAGCCCGGTCAATCGTTTGACCGCGCACCCTGTTGCGAGCCGTTGCCGGGTGAGCGGATCGTTGGCATCACGTTTCGCGGGCGCGGCGTTACCCTGCACGCGATCGATTGTGACCGATTGAGTGCTTATGAAGAGCAACCCGAGCGCTGGCTCGATCTGCGCTGGCATGACGGTAGCCACCCTGCGGTTTATGGGGCGGCGATTGATTTGACCGTAGCCAATGACCCTGGCGTGTTGGGCCGTATCTGCACGCTGATCGGGGAGGCGGGGGCGAATATCGCTGATCTGAACTTTGTGGATCGCAAGCCTGACTTTTTCCGTGTGATGGTACGTGCTGAGCTTCGGGATGTGGCGCAGCTGCATTCATTGATGTTGACGCTGGAGGCAGACACCCATGTCGCCGAGTTGAGCCGACACAGAGCGAGCGGCCCTGACGCTAGCGAAGGATTGTTGGCGGAGGATGGCGTGTGATTTTCAAACGGCGTGATCCAAAAACTTTCATGCGCGCGTCGGCTGAGCTTTTGTGGCCGCGTGGCGGTTGGGGGCGTGCCTTCCACTATATCAAGCATCGTGTGCGGCGGCTGCCAGACAGCCCCGAGCGGATTGCGCGCGGCATCTGGGCAGGCGTATTTATCACCTTCACGCCGCTGTTTGGACTCCACTTTTTCTTTGCTATGCTAATCGCCAAGATGATGAAGGGTAACATGCTTGCCTCACTTATGGCGACCTTTGTGGGTAATCCGCTGACATTTGTGTTTATTACGCTGGCGTCGCTCAAGACCGGTCACTGGATGCTCGGGACCGAGATGCAGGAAGCGGAGTTGCGCGCATTAAGCCGCAAGTTCTCGAATGCGGGCAGTGACCTGTGGCATAACTTCATCTCGATTTTCACACCGGCATCTATGGATTGGTCGGGGCTGGCAATCTTTTCACGAGATGTATTTTATCCCTATTTGATGGGCGGCATTGTGTCGGGTATCTTCTTCGGGACTGTGGCCTATTATATATCTGTGCCTGTATTGCGCGCCTATCAAAAGCGCCGCAGAGGTCTGATAAAGCAAAAATTTGAAGCGTTGAAGGCCAAGACTGCCGCGAAGGCGGAAGAGAAAAGACTGGCTGCGAAAGATAAAAAGGAAAAAGCGAATGGGTGAGCTGGGCAAGTTGCGTTTGGGCGTGAATATCGACCATGTGGCGACTGTGCGTAACGCGCGGGGTGGTGATACGCCTGACCCGTTGCGCGCAGCACAGATTGCGCAGGAGGCGGGAGCCGACGGTATTACCGCGCACTTGCGCGAGGACCGTCGCCACATTTCGGATGCCGACATCGAAGGGCTGATGGAGATCCTGAACGTACCGCTCAATTTCGAAATGGCGGCGACGGACGAGATGCAGGCGATTGCACTGCGTCACAAACCGCACGCGGTTTGCATCGTGCCGGAAAAGCGTGAGGAGCGGACGACCGAGGGTGGTTTGGAAGTGGCCCGCGAGGAAAACAAGCTTGCACATTTTATCGCACCTTTGCGGGATGCGGGATGCCGTGTGTCGATCTTTATCGCGGCGGATATGCGGCAGGTGGAGGCGGCACACCGCATTGGTGCGCAAGTGGTCGAGCTTCATTCTGGCGCTTATTGCGATGCCTATCACGAGGGGCGCTATGAAACGGCGGATGCGGAGTTGGCGAAGCTGCGCGAGATGGCGACATACGGTCACTCATTGGGCCTTGAGATGCATGTGGGTCACGGCCTGACCTACGATACTGTCTCGCCCGTGGCGGCATTCCCTGAGGTGGTAGAATTGAACATCGGGCACTTCCTGATCGGGGAGGCGATTTTTCTGGGCCTAACCCCTGCAATGGAAAAAATGCGCCGCCTGATGGATGAAGCGCGGGCCTAAATCATGATTCTTGGCATCGGAACCGATCTTGCGAATATCGAGCGGATCCAAGGAACGCTTGACCGCTTTGGTGATCGGTTTCGCAACCGTGTGTTTACCGAAGTTGAGCAAGGCAAAGCCGAGCGACGCCGCGATGTGGCTGGGACGTATGCCAAGCGCTGGGCGGCCAAAGAGGCGTGTTCCAAAGCGTTGGGGACCGGCTTGCGTATGGGGATCAGCTGGCGCGATATGGCGGTGAGCAATCTCAGGACCGGCCAGCCTGTGATGGAAGTAACCGGCTGGGCCGCGGAGCGGTTGGCCGCGATGACACCTGCAGGTCATGAAGCCATCATCCATGTAACATTAACCGATGATCACCCTTGGGCCCAAGCTTTTGTCGTGATCGAGGCGCGGCCTACCGCCTGAGCAAGGCCCGCGCACCTTGACATGGGCCGCGCCCCTGCGCATGAACGCCAAGTAAAACCAATAGGAGCGCCGCATGGCCAAGACGGAAACGACGGGCAACGCCATTGTCGAAACGATCAAGACAGTTGTCTATGCCCTGCTGATTGCCGGCGTGTTTCGCACTCTGTTCTTTCAGCCGTTCTGGATTCCGTCAGGCTCCATGAAGCAGACGCTTTTGATTGGTGATTTTCTATTCGTGAACAAGATGGTGTATGGATATTCCTTTGCGTCGTGCCCCAGTGTAATCGTGCCAGGTGTCGGCCTTAACATTGATGCGAAAAAGCTGTGCGGTGTGTTTGACGGTGACAATACGCGTCTTTGGGGCGGCGAGCCTGATCGTGGTGATGTGGTTGTGTTCCGTCACCCGACAACGGGCCGCGACTATATCAAGCGCCTGATCGGGTTGCCGGGTGATAAGATTCAGGTCACGGACGGTATTGTCCAAATCAACGGTGAAGCCGTGCCTCAAGTGCCGGATGACAATTTCGAAGAGCTGATGGAGTTGCAAGGTCCGCAAGGTCTGCGTCCGCGCTGTGCCAATGGTGCGGTTGGAAATGGTGGCATCTGTATCAAAGAGCGCGCGATTGAGACGATGCCCAATGGTGCAAGCTATGCCGTGCTGAACATCGGGCCACAGGGGTCTGATCGCACGGGTGTCTATTCTGTGCCTGAGGGTCATTACTTCTTTATGGGTGATAACCGCGACAATTCTGCGGATAGCCGTTTGGCGCGGACGGCGGGCGGGGTCGGCTTTGTCCCCTATGAGAACCTGATTGGCCGTGCGGATCGCATTGTCTTTAGCTCTGGTGGGCGCTCGATGCTGTTCTTCTGGACGTGGCGTGGCGACCGTTTCTTCAAAGGGATCAAGTGAAGCTTTCAGCAGAACTCCGCGCTTTTCAGAAGCGGCTGGGCTATACGTTCCAGACGCCGAAGCTGCTGAATGAGGCGGTGACCCACGCCTCTATGTCCACGCCCAACCGTGACGATAACCAGCGGTTGGAGTTTCTGGGTGACCGTGTGCTGGGGCTGGTGATGGCCGAGGCGCTTTTGCAGCTGGATACCCAAGCTTCCGAGGGCCAGCTCGCGCCGCGCTTTAACGCGCTGGTGCGCAAGGAAGCCTGTGCGGATGTGGCGCGAGAGATCGATATTGGTGAAGTGCTGCGTCTCGGGCGTTCCGAGATGTTGTCGGGTGGGCGGCGCAAGCAAGCTTTGCTTGGCGATGCCATGGAAGCGGTGATTGCCGCCGTTTACATGGATGGCGGCTTTGACGCGGCGCGGGCGATGATTTTGCGGCTGTGGGGAAACCGGACAACTTCTGTTAAAGATGATGCACGCGATGCCAAGACCTCTCTCCAGGAATGGGCGCAGGCGCGCGGCCTTGAGCCGCCTGCCTACGTGCTGACCAAACGGAGCGGGCCCGACCACGCACCGATATTCACAATCGCGGCCAAGCTGTCGACCGGAGAGACGGCCAGCGCCACAGCAGGTGCAAAACGCGCCGCAGAACAAGACGCCGCAGCATCACTGCTGGCGCAACTGGAGCAGAACACATGACGGATGCACCCATAACACCCGAGGACACCACAGGTGCGAAACGCGCAGGATTTGTGGCCTTGATCGGGGAGCCGAACGCGGGGAAATCCACGTTGTTGAACCGGATGGTCGGGGCCAAAGTCTCCATCGTGACGCATAAGGTTCAGACCACGCGCGCACGCATTCGTGGCGTGGCGATGGCGGGTCAAAGCCAGATTGTGTTTGTGGATACGCCGGGCCTGTTCGAGCCTAAGCGCCGGTTGGACCGCGCCATGGTTGCCGCTGCGTGGGGTGGTGCGGCGGATGCAGATATCGTGGTGCTGTTGGTTGAAGCGAATCGCGGCATTACCGAAGGTGTGCAGCGCATTCTTGATCGCTTGAACGAGCTTGGTGAGGGCGGCCGTGTGGCGCTGGCGATCAACAAGATTGACCGCGTGGATGCGCCTGTGCTGCTGGGGCTGAGCCAAAAGCTGAACGATGCCTATCCGTTTATCGAGACCTTCATGATCTCGGCAGAGCGGGGGCACGGTGTTGAAGTGCTTAAGACATGGCTGGCGGATGAAGTGCCCGAGGGTCCGTGGCTGTATCCAGAAGACCAGATCGCGGATCTGCCTATGCGGATGATCGCAGCAGAGATGACGCGCGAGAAACTGACCCTGCGCCTGCACCAAGAGCTGCCGTATCAGATGACAGTAGAGACGGAGAATTGGGAAGAGCGCAAGGATGGCTCTGCCAAGATTGACCAGCTGATCTATGTCATACGGGATGGGCATAAGGGCATCGTGCTGGGCCATAAGGGTGAGACGATCAAAGCCATTGGCAAAGAGGCACGCAAGGAAATGGAAGAGTTTCTCGGGCGCAAAATCCATCTGTTCTTGCAGGTGAAGGTGCGGCCAAACTGGCTTGAGGAATCTGAGCGGTATTCCGAAATGGGGCTGGAGTTCAAGGACGGCAATCAGTGACGTCTGGATGTACTCGGGATTATCGTGGGATTGAGTTTAATGGCCAGATGAAGCCGCAGGTGTTGTTGTGGCCCGTCTAACGGCACGGTTTTGGGTTGATGCCTACCTTGCGCGGCTGCGCATGTTCGATATCCCTGCATTTGTTGTGGCACATGGCGATGACACGGGCGGTGCCGTTCTTGTGAAGCTCGCAACATTGGACGGAAATGCAGTGCTGTTTCAGCGCTCATTTGATTTGATGAGTGGCGAGCGCGTTTGGGCGGAGCTGTCATCTGGACCCGAGCGTGATGTGGACGCCGCTGTGGCGAGGCAGCGTGGATTCGATCCTGATCTTTGGGTGATCGAGGTCGAGGATCGCGCAGGGCGACATTTGTTGGATCAAGAGGGTCTGGCGTAATGGAATGGCGCGATCAGGGAATATTGCTCAGCTCGCGCCGCCATGGGGAAACTTCGGCAATTATTGAAGTGTTTACGCCGAGCCAAGGGCGGCATTCGGGCGTGGTGCGCGGTGGGACCAGCCGCAAGATCGCGCCGATATTGCAGCCAGGTGCGCAGCTGGACCTGACATGGCGGGCGCGGCTTGAGGATCATATTGGATCGTTCGCAGTGGAGCCTGTGCGCAGTCGTGCGGCGGTTGCGATGGGGGATCGGTTGGCGCTCGCTGGTTTGAACGCGGTGACAGCGCTGGTCAGCTTTTGCCTACCGGAACGGGAGGTGCATTTGCCGCTGTATCAGCGCACGGAGGCGTTGCTTGATTTGCTGGGGCAGGGCGAGGTTTGGCCACTGGCCTATTTGCGCTGGGAAGTGAGCTTGCTCGAAGAATTGGGGTACGGCCTGGATCTGACGGTCTGTGCGGTGACGGGGGCGACCGAAGGATTGGCCTATGTCAGCCCAAAATCTGGTCGGGCGGTGTCGCGCGCGGGTGCAGGGGACTGGGCGGAACGTCTGCTGCCTCTGCCTGATGTGCTGCGCGGCGTTGGGGAGGCACCGGACGCAGAGATCGCGGAGGCGTTTAGGACCACGGGGTATTTCCTGTCCGAGCATCTGGCGGCGGGTTTGGGCGGTAAACCCCTACCACAAGCGCGGGCACGCTTTGTCGAAGCGTTCAATCGGACGCGTTAAATACCATTTCCAACCCTTCGGTGTTGGACAGAATCATCACATCGCCCAGAACTTCGGACAAGGTGGCAGCCTCCAGAGCGGCGAGGAATACGCCCTCCGCCTCCATGTCGGGGCAGGCCATGCGCGTACTGCCGATAGGGCCTGCGTCGAACCATGGATAGGGAACGGTCATCGCGCCGAAGTAGCGGTTGCAGGGGCCTTGGCCTGCGATTTCTCCCGCTTTTGGGAAGGTCAGCGTCGCTGTGGCAGGAAAGGGCGCATCATTGAGAATCTTGAGGGTCCATGTGCGATCTCCGCCGCCATAGGCACGAACGGTCTCGTCTTTGCGGCAGGCCGAGAGAGCTGTGAGCAGCAGCATGAGAGTTAGAAACGCCTTCATGCAAGTGCCAGTATGGTATCTACCATAGCATCAAAAGCTGCCTGAGGGTCTGACGGGGCTTTGATCTCTGGCAGGCCGATGAGGGTTGCAAGGATCGCCTGAGCAAAAGCGGGATTGCGCAGGCCGAACTGGTTCAGCAGGTGTTGGAGGTAGGTCAGGCGCTCTGCGTCAACCTCGGCCATGCTGGCGGCGACGATTGCATCGGTTTGCGCCCAGACACGCAGGGCTGCCTCGGATTTGGTGTTGAGGATATGGTGCCCGAAGGCCCGCAAGCGCGCATCAGGGGCCTCAACACTTTCCAATCGGATCATTACATCAGCCAAGGCGATGGCATGCCAATGGCGCACAAGGGCCACGTGATATGCGGGGACATCTTTGAAATGCCAATAGAACGACCCTTTGGTGGTATTCAACCGGCGGGCCATTGGTTCAGCAGCGAGGGAGGCTGGACCATCCGCGATGAGGGCATCAAAGCCAGCGGTAATCCATTTTTCGGGGGAAAGGCGTGTGTTGCTCATACTCATGCAGGTAGAGGGAGGAAGAGCGCGCTGCAAGAGCGCGCCCTTCCTCGTATCGGCAAAGTTTAGCCCAAAATACGGCGGGCGATAACCTGCGCTTGGATTTCGGCGGCACCTTCAAAGATATTGAGGATGCGGGCATCACAAAGCACGCGGCTGATTTTGTATTCCAGCGCAAACCCGTTGCCACCGTGGATTTGTAAACCGTTGTCAGCTGCGGCCCATGCGACACGAGCGCCGAGCAGTTTGGCCATACCAGCCTCTACGTCACAACGGCGGCCTTCGTCCTTCTCGAAAGCGGAGAAATAGGTGAGCTGACGGGCGACCATGATCTCGACCGCCATCATCGCGAGCTTGGATGAGACGCGCGGGAATTCGATCAGGGATTTGCCGAACTGCTTGCGATCAATGGCGTATTGCATGGAAATATCCATAGCGGATTGAGCAACACCAATGGCGCGCGCGGCGGTCTGGATGCGTGCGCTCTCGAAGGTCTCCATTAGCTGCTTGAAGCCTTTGCCCTCTTCACCACCCAGCAAGTTTTCACCTTTTACGTGGAAGCCGTCGAAGGCGATCTCGTATTCCTTCATGCCACGATAGCCGAGAACTTCAATCTCGCCGCCGGACATACCCTCGGTCGGAAAGGGGTCTGCACAATCGCCGGGGGTTTTCTCGGCGATGAACATGGACAGGCCTTTGTAGTTGTCTGTCTCAGGATCGGTGCGCGCCATCAAGGTCATGATCTGGGTGCGTGAGGCGTGGGTGATCCACGTTTTGTTGCCTGTTACCGAGTAGTCGCCATTTGCGTCTTTCACGGCGCGAGTCCGTAGGGAGCCGAGGTCGGAGCCCGTGTTCGGCTCTGTGAATACAGCGGTGGGCAGGGTTTCGGCTGAGGACAGGCGGGGCAGCCATTTTTGTTTCTGCTCTTCAGTACCACCCGCGATGATCAGCTCTGCTGCGATTTCTGAGCGCGTGGCGAGGGAACCTACACCGATGTAGCCGCGTGAGAGTTCTTCGGAGACGACGCACATTGATGCTTTGCTTAGACCAAAGCCGCCATATTCTTCGGGGATGGTGAGGCCAAAGACGCCCATTTCGGCCAGTTCGTTGATGACCTCCATCGGGATCAACTCATCCTTGAGGTGCCATTCGTGGGCGAAGGGCTCGACCTTTTCCACGGCATAGCGGCGGAATTGCTCACGGATCATTTCAAGCTCGTCGTCGAGCCCGGAGGCGCCAACGGTCACGTTCGCTGAATGCTCCTGCATCAGCTCAACAAGGCGCGTGCGGGCTGCTTGGGTATTGCCGCCTTGGGTGAGGGCCTGAATTGCAGGTTCCATCAGGCCGCGTTGGTCCTCTTGGCTGAGGCCGAGGTCCTGAAGGCGAACGATTTCGCCTTGGTTCATTTGGATGCCGCCGTAAATCTGCCAGAGGTATTCACCAAAGGCGATCTGGTGGATGAGGGCTTCCGTCTCGCCGAACTTGCCTTCGGCCTGCATCCGCTCGGCCCATGATTGCATCTGACGCAGAGATTGGGCGTAGGTGGCGAGCCAAGCAAGGCCATGGGATGCGGTCTGGTGTTGCTCAACGAGCGCGTTGGACACGCGATCGCCCTCGGTGACCATCGTGCGAACCGTCTCGGTCGCAAGCTTAAGAATCGCCTCGACTGGGGCTACTGCCGCCGCTGTCAGCGTCAGGAGATCATCAAGGAGGACAGGCGCCTCCATATTCAGTTGTCCATCATGTGCCATCTATAAACATCCCTTTTTACCTTAGCGCTCGGCTTAATCACTTTGCAGGTGCAGCGCAACAAAGATACGTTTCACTGCGGCAATTTGGACGAAAATTTCGCCGTCAATTTCCCTTACACCTGCTTGCTCGTTTGGTATGTAGGTCTATGGACACCTTTTTCCCACTATTATCACCTTCGGATCTTATCCTTGCCGCATTGATTGCCGTGCTTGCCGGATTTGTGAAGGGCGTGGTGGGATTCGCCATGCCTTTGGTCCTTATATCAGGATTAACCACATTCATGTCAGCGGAACTGGCGCTGGCGGGAATAATTCTGCCAACCTTGATTGCGAACGTCCAGCAGGCACTGCGACAAGGGCTGCAAGCGGCGGTGAAATCAACGGTGGATTTCAGGATATTTTTGGCGGTCGGGTTTGTTGCCTTGGTTGGAACAGCGCAGCTTATTCGAGTTGTTCCCGATTATGTGATGATGGCGATCATTGGTGTGCCCGTGGTCTTTTTTGCTGCAGTGCAGCTTGCTGGGCTTCAGCTAAGCTTGCCGCGTCGCAGCGCCGTGGTTGAGGTGGTTGCAGGTGGCATCGCCGGTGGACTGGGCGGTATCTCGGGCATTTGGGGGCCGCCGACGGTTGCATATCTGACAGCACTTAACACGCCAAAGCATGACCAGATGCGGGTGCAGGGCGTGATCTATGGCCTTGGTGCAGTTGCGTTGCTGGTTGCGCATATTGCGTCCGGGGTAGTGCGGGCAGAGACCATTGCGTTTTCGATCGCAATGGTGCCGCCCGCGTTTATCGGCATGCAGATCGGCATGTCCGTGACAGACCGCATTGACCAACAGGCGTTTCGCCGTGCCACCTTGTTTGTCTTGCTCATCGCGGGGCTAAATCTTGTCCGGCGCGCCGTGATGGGCTGAAATCAACTTTGGCGCGCGACGGTAACGCCTGAGATATCTTCAATAAATGTCACAATGCGCGACTTGACCGCCTCGTCTTTGATTCCAGCAAGAGCGCTGACGATTTCCATTCCGGGATCGCGCGGGGTGCGGTCACCTTCAACGCCTTCATGAAGGCCTTCAAAGAAGTAACTGGGCGATACGTCGAATATTTGCGTCAGCTCAAAAAGGCGGCTGGCGGCAATGCGGTTTGAGCCAATTTCATATTTCTGGATTTGTTGAAACGAAAGTCCAAGCCGCTGTGCGACGTCCGTTTGGGAATAGCGCCGCAGGGTGCGGATTTGCTTGAGCTTACGCCCTACATGTACGTCAACTGGGTGGGCCACTATTTGATACCTCTGGTTGTGTTCGAGTCGACTGTCTGAATTTTTCTTCTTTTGATCAATTGGATAGATTTTTTATATTTCGGTGAAAAGATAGATCGTTTGCCCATAGTTTTCACCCCTTGATGGTCCATTTGTATTGCGTTGATGGGTGATTGTTGTACATAGTCCCCTGTGGGAAATAACTTGAACATACCGGTGTTGCCTCAAGAACAGCACAGCGCGCCTGCACTGTTGTATGAAATGATGCGTTCGTTCGCGGCCTTGGCGGAGGCGCTTAACTTGAGCCAAGCTGTCGAAACTTTAGGCAGCACCCGACAAACTGTGAAGCGACACATTGCGCAGCTTGAGGAGGCAATGGGCGCCAAGCTGTTTGAAGTGGAACAGCGACGGTATGTTCTGACAGACGTCGGTAAGCGCGCGCTTGAACCTGCTCAGTTGCTACTCGATCAGGGGAGAATGTGGCACCAAGGTGCGTTTCAACATGTCGGGGGACTGTTGCGTTTCGCGTTCGAGAGTACTTCCGGTTCGCTTTACTGTCAGCAACAGCTGCCGATCAGCTATGTATGGCAAGGCAAATCGGAATTGTTGCGGGCGGCAGTCAAAGCGTGGAGTCTCAGCGAAGGTAAGCTTGAAAGCAGCCATATGGCTCAGGTGCGGCCCTATCTTCTTGCGTATCGCGAAAATTCCGAAGGCTGGATATGTACCGAGGTTGGTGAGGAATCCTTTTATTCCAACTGGTACGGGTGGGCGCAGGCGCGTAGCAGCGTTGGGCGTAACCTAAGCAGTTTTCAGGGTGGGAAAGAATTTGCTTCGCTGGCAGATCGTCCGTTCAGGGATATTGCGGCAACCAGTGGTATTCGGTTGGATCAGGTGATGGTCCAAAGCGTGTCAGGGGAGAGCGGAAAGGTCGTCACCGTGATGTTTGATCGTTTAATGATGGGGGTGCGTATGCCGGATGATTCGCCTGCAGTCGTGTCGGTGGTAGACCGCTCCCGCGAGGTCAAGATTTTGGGTGTTAGCGACGATGTCATCGGCATGATTCCACCTAGTGCAAAGGTCAATTTCAACCCATAATGGGAAAACGGATTTATTTTCCCTTTTTTCGAGTATCTTATGGATATTAGGAGCGAAAGGGGATTCCTTATGACACTACTTACGATGAATGCGAGCGACAGGTTTGTCGCGAACAGTACCGAAATTTTCCAAAGCCACGGCGTAAAACTTGAAGTCGGTTATGACTTTGAAGTGTACCGGACGATTTTGGCAGAGGCGCGCCCTGATCATATCCTAGGTGATCCATTTGATCCAAATCTGCACGATATGACGCCCGAGAACGCGTTCTGGATTGTTGGGCGCACGAGCGAAGGGAAGGTCATGCACACTCAGGCGCTGCGTATGCTCAATCTGGATGGCTTGAGCGTGGGAGAGTATTTCACACGCAGTTTCCGTGAGTTCCCGCCATCTGGTGTCGACCTTGATCTGCGCCGTTCGCGGTTTCGGGCGGGGCCGTCGGCGAAAAAGATGCGCGGAACCTGCGCCTATCAGGGCGAGTATTGGATCGCACCGGGCAACAATGGTTTGCGCGGGCGTAGCCTGTCAGGTGTGCTTGGGCGTTATGCGTTCGTGCAGGCGATACAGCATTGGGACCCCGACCACATTACCGCTTTCATGGTGAAGGCGACGGCTATGCGTGGTTTGGCGGAGCAGGGCGGCTACATGCACACACAGCCCGGCGCGCTGCGCTGGTACATTCGCGGCAATGAGACACCTGTTGAAGGGTTCTTACTGCACATGGACCGTGATGACCTGCATTTTGTCCTCAACCTGCCAATTCAAGAATTCGTCGCTTTGGCCGCCTAGATAGCTAAAAATTTATTAACTTATGAACGAAAAAAGGCCGCTGTAGATGAATACAGCGGCCTTCCTATTTGAAAATTTGATACGTCTTAGCGGATCGCTGCGGCTTTCACGTCATCATCGATGTGAGGCATATACTGCTCAAAATTCTCGGCGAACATGCCTACCAGTTTTGATACCTGACGATCATAGGCTTCGGGATTGTCCCATGTCCGCCGTGGGTCGAGCAGGATATCCGCCACCCCAGAAACAGAAACTGGAACTTCGAAGCCAAAGTTTTCGTCAGTCCGGAATTTCCCTGCTGTGAGCGAGCCATCAAGCGCTGCCGTCAGCAGTGCGCGGGTGGCTTTGATGGGCATACGAGAGCCGGTACCATAGGCGCCGCCTGTCCAACCGGTGTTTACCAGCCAGCAGGTCGCACCGTGGGCGGCGATTTTTTCGCGCAGCAGGTTGCCATAGATCTCGGGACGGCGCGGCATGAAGGGCGCACCAAAGCAGGTGGAAAACGTTGGTTCAGGTTCGGTTACACCACGTTCGGTGCCTGCAACCTTGGAGGTGAAGCCGGATAGAAAATGGTACATGGCTTGAGCAGGGGTCAGACGCGCGATGGGCGGCAGGGTGCCAAAAGCATCGCACGTGAGCATGATGATATTCTTGGGGTGGCCGCCTACGGCCTTTTTGCTCGCATTCGAGATATAGTGCAGCGGATAGGCGCAGCGCATGTTGGCTGTCAGGCTTTCATCGTCGAAATCGAGGTCTTTGGTTTCTTCATCATAAACCATGTTCTCGATAACAGTGCCGAATTTCTCGGTTGTAGCGTAAATCTCTGGCTCGGCCTCGGCGCTCAGGTTGATCGTCTTCGCATAGCATCCGCCTTCGAAGTTGAACGTTCCTGTATCGGACCAGCCATGCTCGTCATCGCCGATGAGCGTGCGGGAAGGATCAGCAGACAGCGTCGTCTTGCCCGTACCGGACAGGCCAAAGAAGATCGCGGTATCAACAGGATTGCCAATCGCGTGGTTGGCGGAACAGTGCATTGGCATCACGCCGCTGTCTGGCAGCAGGTAGTTGAGCAGCGAGAAGACCGATTTTTTGTTCTCGCCTGCGTATTCCGTACCACCGATCAAGATCAGTTTGCGGTCGAAGTGCATCGCGATGACTGTCTCGGAACGGCAGTCGTGCTTTTTGGCGTCCGCTTGGAAGCTAGGGCAGTTGATGACTGTGAAGTCGGCAAGGTAGTCATCCAGCTGATCGCGGTCGGGGCGGCGCATCATATTGCGGATGAAAAGGCCATGCCAAGCAAGTTCTGTTACAAAACGGACGTTGATCGCGTGCTTGGGGTCGGCCCCCCCGACGAGGTCTTGGACGAAGTAATCGCCGCCTTCCATATGGGTCAGCATATCGGTGTAGAGCGCGTCAAAGCCCGCTTCGGACATCTCGGCATTGTTGTCCCACCAGATCGTGTCTTTTACGCTGGGGCTCATCACGACGTGTTTGTCTTTTGGAGAGCGGCCCGTGAATTTACCAGTGGTGCAAAGGAATGCGCCGCCTTTGCCAAGGGATCCTTCACCGCGTTTGAGCGCGGTCTCGATCAACGCGGGCTCCATCAGGTTGTAGTATACATTGCCAAGCCCTTTGATCCCTTGATCGTCGAGGCTGAAGTTCGGGTTTACCCGTCCAGTTTGCATGTATTTCTCCTTTGGACCTGCGCGCATGGCACAGTTTATTTCGGAATGCCCGACCCAAAAAACGCGCGGGCATAAGTGGAATAACGGCCTCTTAGCACGATGATTTATGCGTTGAACAGGCGCGTTTGTACAGTTAGCGCCACCACATCGCCAAATGCGCCAACCGTCGCCGGAATGGCACGAACAGAAATACCGCGTGGCCCCCTGTGTTGAACGAATTTTGCGATTAATGCGGGAATGTGAGGTAATTTAGCCATTCCGAAACAAATTATGGCTGAAATCAGGCCGTCGGCTCAGGCGATTCGCACTTAGGTATTGATTCGACAGCAAAAGGAGTGATCAGTGTTAGAAAAAATAAAAGTACATTGAGCAGCATAAGGAAACAGGCAGTGTCAAAAATTGCATTGGTCGACGACGACAGGAACATCCTGACGTCCGTCTCTATGACTCTTGAAGCCGAGGGTTTCGAAGTCGAAACATATAATGATGGTCAGGCAGCGTTGGACGCGTTCAACAAACGCATGCCGGATATGGCGGTTCTTGATATCAAGATGCCACGCATGGACGGGATGGACCTGCTCCAGCGTCTGCGCCAGAAAACCGCAATGCCGGTGATCTTTCTCACGTCCAAGGACGACGAGATCGACGAAGTGCTCGGCTTGCGCATGGGCGCCGACGATTACGTAAAAAAGCCGTTTTCCCAAAGGCTTCTGGTAGAGCGCATTCGCGCACTGCTGCGCCGTCAGGATGCAGTGGCCACCGACGAAGTGGGTGACACCGAAGAAACCAAGGTGATTGAGCGCGGCGATCTGCGGATGGACCCGCTGCGCCATGCGGTAAGCTGGAAGGGCAATGACGTGTCCCTGACTGTGACAGAGTTTTTGCTGTTGCAAGCACTCGCACAGCGCCCGGGCTTCGTGAAATCGCGCGATCAGCTGATGGATGTCGCCTATGACGATCAGGTGTACGTAGATGACCGCACCATTGACAGCCACATCAAGCGTCTGCGCAAGAAAATGCGGACCGCGGATGATGAATTCTCCGCGATTGAGACACTCTACGGGATCGGTTACAGATATAACGAAGATTAATCTGGACCGATGGCGATTGTGGAGAGGAACTTTGTGCGCGATCTGACCCCCGCAAAACGCGATGGTGATGTTGTTCTGGGTGACGATTGGGTCACACCCGACAGTGCTGCGCCCAATGAAATCAGGGCGCGCCGTGAGCGGCGCGGCCTGTTTTCTTTGCGTGCATCGCCGCTCACGCGAAAGATTATCACGTTCAACCTGATTGCGTTGAATGTGCTGGTCGCTGGTATCCTCTATCTTAATTCGTCTCGCGAAAGCCTTGCCGTACAACGCGCGGCATCACTGGTTTCTGAGGCAGAGCTGATCGCCGATGTTGTCGAGGTGCAGCTGTCTGACGGCCAGACGGTTGATTTGTCTACTGGCGAGGGGGTCGATGTTGAAAAAACATTGTCCGGCCTCGATCTGCGCAGCGGCATTCAGGTGTTTGTCTTTGATATGGACGGGGCGCTGGTATCCCGGTTCGAGGGTGGCCGCGATGCGATGGTTGCGGGGCAAGGCGACGAGACCGAACACAAAACCATCCTGACCGACGGGCTAAATTGGCTCTGGAACGCGGTGTCATCGCCGTTCCAGCCCGAAGCTGAAATCATATCGATGGAAGACCGTTTGAAACCGGTCGTTGCCGAAACGCTAAGAAATGGTGCGCAGATCAAAGAGGATCGCGATGAGATGGGCGCGACCCTACTGGCTGTTGCGACCCCCATTGAGCAAGGCGGTTCTGCCGTCGGCGTTGTGGCGATCGCCAGTGCAAGTGGCGAGATTGACAGACTTGTGCGCGGTGAGCGCGAGCGCGTCCTGCAAATGTTCATTATTGCCACTCTTGTTTCTATTGGTTTGAGTCTTGTTCTGGCCTCTACGATTGCGAACCCGCTGGCCGATCTAGCCGCCGCAGCCGAGCTTGGCCGCGACAAAGATGCGCGCAAGATGAACCCGGGTCGCATCCGCATCCCTGATTTGACCGCCCGCCCTGATGAGATCGGGCGATTGTCTGGCGCGTTACGTGGCATGGTGTCTGCTCTTTATAACCGGATTGAGGGGAATGAGCAGTTCGCAGCTGACGTCGCCCACGAGATCAAGAACCCGCTAGCCTCATTGCGCTCTGCGGTTGGGACCCTGCGGATGATCAAGCGCGAGGATCAGCGCAACACATTGCTTGATGTGATCGACCACGACGTGCGCCGTCTGGACCGCCTTGTGAGTGATATTTCCAACGCCTCTAGGCTCGACAGTGAGCTGGTCAAAGAGGAGGAAGAGCCGTTCAACCTGATGAACATGCTTGGCAATCTGGGCCAGTATCTGGGCGAGGACGCCAAGAGTAAAGGCATCGACTTTATCGTGGATTTGCCCGAGGGGCCGATCACGGTTCAAGGTCTGGAAGCGCGTCTGGCACAGGTTTTTGTAAACCTGATCACCAATGCGATCTCGTTCTGCGAAGACGGCGATGCGATCCGCGTCTGGGCACGCAAGCGCGAAAACCGTGTGCTTATCGTGATCGAAGACACGGGTCCGGGTATTCCCGATCAAGCTCTGTCGAAGATTTTCAAGCGTTTCTACTCACAACGTCCCGATGAGCACTTCGGTAACAATTCTGGCCTTGGTCTCGCAATCTCAAAGCAGATTGTCGAAGCGCATGGTGGCGTTATCTGGGCCGAAAATATCCGCCCGACCGAAGCGGACATTACTTCTGATCCCCTTGGCGCGCGATTTGTCGTGGGCTTGCCCATCTAAATTATGACAGTTGCCAGCGTGACCTTGCATGCGACCTGTGTTGCTGTCGCAGGCCGTGGCGTTCTCATCACTGGCCCCTCGGGAAGTGGTAAATCGTCGCTAGCGCTTCAACTTATGGCGACGGGTGCTGTTCTGGTGTCCGATGACAAAACCGTATTGCGCCGTGATGGAGACACTCTGATCGCGACCCCGCCCGCAACGATTTCAGGCATGATTGAGGCCCGGGGCGTTGGGATTCTATCTGTGCCGCATCTGGACACCGTGAGCGTGATGTTGGTGGTTGATATGGCCACGCTTGAGCGCGCGCGCTTGCCAGAGCGTCATAGTACTACTTTGCTGGACATAAAGCTTCCGTGCCTGCACAAGGTTGACGCACCCTATTTTCCCGCAGCAATTCATACCTATCTAATGGGTACCCGAAGAGAGACCTCATGAGCCCCCCTGACCCGACCCTTCGCCGCATCGTATTTGTGACTGGCCCATCGGGTGCTGGTCGCTCTTCTGCGTTGAATGTGATGGAGGATGCCGGCTTTGAAGTGATCGACAATCTGCCCATGCGCTTGCTGCCGATGTTGTTCGACGAGGAGGAGCAGACGCGCCCGCTCGCACTTGGCATTGATGCGCGAAACCGTGATTTCTCCACCAACTCTGTCATTGATCTTCTGGGGCAGTTGGCGCTGCGTCCCGGAGTGGTGGCAGAACTGATGTTTCTCGATTGCAGCGCTGACGTCCTGCTGCGCCGCTTTTCGGAGACACGTAGGCGCCACCCGATGGCCCCCGAAGACCGTCCGGCTGATGGGATACAGGCAGAGCAGGATCTGTTGGCACCTCTACGGGCGCGCGCGGATGTCCTGATCGATACCACGGACCTGAATGTGCACGAATTGCGCGCAGAAGTGGAGCATTGGTTCGCTCCGGGGGGCAAGCGGCACCTGTCCGTGACAGTGCAATCGTTCTCCTACAAACGCGGTTTGCCGCGCTCGGTCGATATGGTTTATGACTGCCGCTTTCTCAAAAACCCTTACTGGGAGCCGGAGTTGCGTGCATTGAATGGCACAGATGCACGCGTGGCTGCACATGTAGCAACTGATCCGCGGTATGACGCTTTTGCGCAAAAGGTTCTGGACCTGAGTTTGTTGATTCTACCTGCTTGCCGGGAAGAAGGAAAAAGCCACTTTTCCATCGCGTTCGGGTGCACTGGAGGTCAACACCGCTCTGTTACCTTGGCAGAAAGCCACGCTTTGCGCCTTGCGAAAGAGGGCTGGCAAGTGTCAATTAGGCATAGAGAACTCAGCGCGCGGCAGCGAACAGGGACGCAACATACGTGATTGGTATTGTGATCGTAGCACATGGTGGATTGGCCAGCGAATATCTCGCGGCGATTGAGCACGTCGTGGGATCACAAACTGGCGTGCGTGCGATTGAAATACGGGCTGACCATGACCGCACAGCGAAACAGATTGAAATCTGCGAAGCAGCGGATGCGGTTGATACAGGGCAAGGCGTTGTTGTTGTGACTGATCTGTTTGGTGGATCGCCTTCGAACCTGAGCCTGCGGGCCTGCCAGCCTGCGGGACGCCGGATCGTCTATGGCGCAAATCTGCCAATGCTGATCAAGCTCGCAAAAAGCCGTGATAAGCTTGTTCCAGACGCGGTCCGCGCGGCCTTAGAGGCTGGTAAGAAATACATTGATGCTCAGAACGTCAGCACAGAATAACAAGGGCAATCCATGACCAACATCACTCTAGAGATCGTGAACGAGAAGGGCCTGCATGCGCGGGCTTCCGCAAAATTAGTCGAGGTCGTCGAAGGTTTTGACGCACGGGCGGAAGTTGCCAAGGATGGCATGAATGCATCGGGTGACAGCATCATGGGGCTTTTGATGTTGGCAGCGGCCAAGGGAAGCTTTATTGACGTTGAAACGTCTGGTCCTGATGCAGACGCGCTTGCAAGCGCGTTGACTGCATTGGTTTCCGATAAATTTGGCGAAGGTATGTAGTGTACCGCGCGTGCAAAAAGTCTCAGTGAGGTTGTCCAAGTGGCAGAGAAAACCCAATCTATTGGTTCTCACAATCCGCCCAATATTGAGAACGAACAAGTAAATTTTGCTAAATATGATCGGCGCAGCCTGTCGTATGCCTCCACGTTCGAGGACCCTTGGAAGTCTCGAATGATCTCGGTGATGGAATTATTCACCGGAAAACTGCGCATTTTGCAGATGATCCGAAAGTTTGAAAAACGCGGCGCCCCCAGCGGTCAGCAGTTCTGGCGCGCTGCATTGGACACGATGGGTATTGAACTGACCACTCCCCAATCGCAGCTTGATTTGATCCCGAAAGAAGGGCCTGTCATCGTGGTCGCGAACCATCCGCACGGCATGGTGGACGGTATGATCTTTGCAGACTTGATCGGGCGTGTACGACCTGACTACCGCATACTGACTCGTTCTTTGTTGACGTCGATTGATGAGGTTGCGGGCAGTTTCATGATCCCTGTCCCCTTTCCCCACGATCCCGATGCACAGCGCAAGGGTGTGCAAATGCGCGCCGATGCGATGAAGCACCTCAAGGATGGCGGCGTTGTGGCTTTGTTTCCGTCAGGTGTGGTTGCTGCATCGGACACGTGGTGGGGACCCGCTGTTGAGGCGGAGTGGAACGTCTTTACTGCCAAGATGATCCGCCGCTCTGGCGCGCAAGTTGTGCCGCTGAAATTTCCCGGGCAGAATAGCCGCGCGTACCAAATCGCTAACCAACTGTCTCCGATGCTGCGGCAGGGTTTGTTGCTGCACGAGATTGTGCACAGCTGCAACAAGCCCCAGGCACCCATCGTGGGGGAACCAATCCCGCAGACCGAGATTGACGCGCGCGCAGATGATCCGCGGGGCTTCATGGAATGGCTCCGTACACGTACCTTGGCGCTTGACGAATAACCGCTATTTCTCTGGGCTAGAAATATTACCCAAGAGGGAAAGTTGGGGGCTGGCCCCCTTTCGTTACCGCGTCGGGACAGGGACCTCGCCACGGTAGTCATAGAATCCGCGCTGGCTTTTGCGTCCTAGCCACCCCGCCTCAACATATTTCGTGAGCAACGGACACGGTCTGTACTTTGTATCGGCAAGCCCTTCGTGCAGTACGTTCATAATCGCAAGGCAGGTATCAAGCCCGATAAAATCCGCAAGCTCCAGCGGGCCCATTGGATGGTTCGCGCCTAGCTTTAGCGAGCTGTCAATGGACTGCACATTCCCGACCCCTTCATACAAGGTATAGACTGCTTCATTGATCATCGGCATCAGGATGCGGTTTACGATAAAGGCGGGAAAATCCTCGGCAGAGGCAGCGGTTTTATCAAGGCGGTCGACGACTTCCTTGCAAGCAGCAAAGGTTTCTTCATCGGTGGCAATGCCACGGATCAGCTCGACCAATTGCATGACCGGCACAGGGTTCATGAAGTGGAAGCCCATGAATTTCTCGGGCCTATCCGTCCGGCTGGCAAGACGTGTGATCGAGATAGAAGAGGTGTTAGAAGTCAGGATCGTCTCGGGTTTGAGGTGCGGGAGCAGGTCCTCGAAGATTGCCTGTTTGACCGTTTCACGTTCCGTTGCCGCCTCGATGATCAGGTCTGACTGGCCCAAATCGGTGAGGGTCGTGGTCGTCGTGATACGGGCCAGAGCGCTTTCCATATCGGCCTCGGCAATCTTGCCGCGCCCTACCTGACGGGTCATGTTCCCACGTAAAATTTCCATCGCGGCGCTCAGCGCATCTTCACTAATATCGTTGAGCATTACGTCATATCCAGCGAGGGTCATAACGTGGGCAATGCCATTTCCCATCTGTCCTGCGCCGACGATGCCGATTGTCTGGATATGCATGGGCGTTTTCCTTTGTAAATGTTGCGCTCAGCTTACGGCGGAGTGTTGTCCTGCCGCAAGGCCTCTCGCTGGCTAAAACCTGAAGCAAATCCTTCCTTTAAGCGAATCATAAGAGCACCTCACCCATAGTTGGAACGGGTGAGAAAAAGGGTGGGCATTATGACCTATAATATACTGGGGCCGGGGGCCTTGGACTATTTACCGTGTCGGTATGGCACGTCGAAACTGACATTTCGGGGACCGCAGCGTGCGTTGGAGGCACCTTATGTGGCCTTCTTAGGGGGAACGGTCACATTCGGGAAGTTCATCGAACAGCCTTTTCCGCTGTTGGTTGAGCATTTGACCGGTGTGACCTCGGTCAACTTTGGGCAGGTGAGTGCGGGTTTGGATGTGTTTGCAAAAGATACCACGGTGCTGGAGGGCGCGCGAGGGGCGCAGGTGACAGTTGTGGAGGTGTTGGGTGCAGTGAATATCAGTAACCGTTTCTACAGCGTTCATCCGCGCCGCAATGATCGCTTTCTGCACGCGATGCCAGATTTGAAGCATCTCTACCCTGACGTTGATTTTACGCAATTTTCCTTCACACAGCATATGCTGCGCAATCTGCATTTGCGTGATGCTGCGCGGTTTGAGCAGATGCGTCAAACGCTGCAAAAGACTTGGATCAGGCGGATGCGGCGCTTGTTGGCACAGTTGTCTGAGGAGGTTGTGTTGTTGAGGATTGGCAGGGCAGATACGGGTACTGGCTGGCCTTCACTCAAGGGTACTGCGCCTGCGTTGGTCCGGGATGATATGCTGGACCGCTTGAGGCCATCGGTCAGTGCGATTGTCGATGTGCCTGCTGATATGTCGTCTGATACATCGGAAGGCATGGCTTTTTCTATGCTGGAAGAAAGGGCGGCTAGAGCTGTGCCGCGTCCGGAAGTGCATGCAGCGGTTGCACGTGCGCTCTGCCCTGTGCTGGATCGGTTGATGTAATACGAAAATGGCCCGCTGAATTCAGCGGGCCATTTCATAATCTCTATGGGTGACTGACGCCCGTTAAGTTCAGAGCTTTTCGATCAGATCAGGCACTGCTTCAAAGAGGTCGGCCACAAGGCCATAGTCCGCAACCTGAAAGATCGGCGCTTCTTCGTCTTTGTTGATTGCGACGATGATCTTGCTGTCTTTCATGCCGGCGAGGTGCTGGATCGCACCGGAAATGCCAATGGCGACATAGAGATCAGGCGCAACAACTTTGCCGGTCTGACCGACCTGCCAGTCATTCGGCGCATAGCCGGAATCTACCGCAGCGCGCGATGCACCAACAGCAGCACCGAGTTTGTCAGCCAGATTTTCGATCATCTTGAACTGCTCTTCGGAGCCCAGACCACGACCGCCCGAGACAACGATACCTGCGGATGTCAGCTCGGGACGATCACTTGCAGCAACTTTGTCTTCAATCCACTCAGAAAGGTTCGGGTTAGCGGCAGCAGAGACAGTTTCGATAGAGGCTGAACCACCCTCAGCAGCAGCATCAAATGTTGATGTGCGGAAGGTGATCACTTTTTTCGAATCCGAAGATTTGACCGTCTGCATGGCGTTACCAGCATAAATCGGACGCTCAAACGTGTCAGCGTCAATTACGGCTGTAGCGTCAGAGATGATCATCACGTCGAGCAAACCTGCAACACGCGCCATCACGTTTTTCGCATCCGTGGTGGAGGGGGCTACGATGTGATCGTAATCATCTGACAGCGACACGATCAATGCGGCAGTGGTTTCGGCCATGCGGTGACCAAGGGAGGCGTCTTCGGCCACAAGAACCTTCGAGACGCCATCAATCTTGGATGCTGCTTCGCCTGCTGCGGCGGCGGAGCCACCAGCGGCCAGAACAACCACATCACCAAGCTGCTTGGCGGCTGTCACGGCTTTTGCCGTGGCGTCCATTGCCAATTCGCCGTTGTTTACTTCTGCAAGGAGTAGAACAGCCATTATACGGCCCCCGCTTCTTTGAGTTTCGCCACCAGCTCATCAACAGAGCCAACCTTGATCCCTGCGGCACGTGCGGCAGGCTCAATAGTCTTTACGATTTCCAGACGGTTTTTCACTTCCACGCCGTAGTCGGCTGGAGTTTTCTCATCCATAGGTTTTTTCTTTGCCTTCATGATGTTGGGCAAAGATGCATAGCGCGGCTCATTGAGGCGCAGATCAACTGTGACAACCGTTGGCATGTTCACTTTGATCGTTTGCAGACCGCCGTCTACCTCACGGGTGACCACAGCTTTGTCGTCTTCGATGGTGAGCTCGGAGGCAAAGGTGGCTTGTGACCAGCCCATCAGTGCTGACAGCATTTGACCCGTGGCGTTCATGTCGTTGTCGATCGCCTGCTTTCCGCAGAGCACGAGGCCCGGCTGCTCTTCGTCAACGATGCCTTTGAGGATCTTCGCAACGGCCAGTGGCTCGATGTCGTGGTGAACATCCTCGGACGCAATAACAAGGATTGCGCGGTCCGCACCCATCGCAAGGGCTGTGCGCAGTGTTTCTTGGGCTTGCTTCACGCCGATGGATACGGCGATGATTTCATCCGCTTGACCCGCTTCTTTCAGGCGGATCGCCTGTTCGACGGAAATCTCGTCAAAAGGGTTCATGGACATTTTGACGTTGGCAAGATCGACACCGGAACCGTCCGCTTTTACACGTACTTTTACGTTATAGTCGATCACGCGCTTTACAGGTACGAGCACCTTCATGAGCGATTATCTCCTTGGTTGCGACTCAGGCCCAGTGTGGACCAGTCAGTAAATCTGTTACATGTCTAACGAAGCGTGCCACCGTGAAACAGGGCAAAATCGCCCATGATACAAGAGGCACGTCAAGTTACATGTTTCTGTTGCCGATTAACGCAAGAATGTTGCGCAGGTGTTTCATCGAAACTGGCGGTTTCAGCGGTTCGCGCCCGGAACCCAAAGGACATCATCCTTGCCACCATTGTTCGCCACACGTGCGGCCACAAAGAACCAGTCACTAAGGCGGTTGAGGTAGCGCACTGCTGCGTCATTGACCGTCTCTCGTGTCGCCAGTTCCGTCGCCAAACGCTCCGCACGGCGTGCAACTGTGCGACAAACGTGAAGATGCGCGGCCAAAGCAGTGCCACCCGGCAGAATAAAGCTGCGCAGCGGCTTCAGATTGGCATTCATCACGTCGATCTCCGCTTCGAGGCGGTCAACTTGGGCAGGGACCATGCGCAGCGGTGGATATTCTGAGTCAGCGTCTTTTTCCATATCGGGGCGGCATAGGTCAGCGCCTAAATCGAACAGGTCATTCTGGATGCGCGACAATGCCGCGTCCGTTTCATCTGTCGCATTGAGACGTGCGACGCCTACGAAACAGTTGAGCTCGTCGGAGGTGCCATAGGCCTCAACACGTACATCGTGTTTGGCCACGCGTTCGCCATTGCCCAAGGCAGTGTCGCCCTTGTCGCCGGTGCGGGTATAGATTTTGTTGAGAACGACCATGTGTTTATCCTTTTGCGAAATAGACGTAGATGACGATCAGGATCACCGCGATGAATTGCAATATGATGCGCCATCGCATGAGCTTGTTCGAGTTCGCTTTGTTGAACGCGCCGCCGCTGGCGAAACCGCCTAACCCCATGACCAAAACAACAACCACCGCAAGAATTGCGATGATAATTAAGATGAAAAGTGGATCGCCCATAGGTTAGCTCCCGTTAAGTGTTGGCATGCGATGTAGCGGGCGGGTGCGCCTCTGCAACCCCTTTACCTGCTCAATGCACGGTCGAGCATCCGAGTGGGGAGGATGCGGCGCATGAAACCGCCCAGATGCGCGGGCTTGGTCACGTAATAACGCGCGCGCGGGCGGGAGGATTCTACTGCATGAATTAGCTTTTTGACGACCGCTTCGGCGGGCAATTCGTATTTGTCAGGGCCATTTTCACCGTAGAGGCGCTGTGCGAGTACAGTTTCGTATTGGTCCGCACGGGCGGAATTTTCCCAATCAATCCAACGCTCGAAATGCGGAATAGAATTTGCGCGGATCTTCGATGTAATCGGGCCGGGCTCAATCAGAATGGGGTGAACGCCTGTGCCCTTCATTTCAAGGCGCAAAGTATCGGTCAGCCCTTCAAGGGCAAATTTGGTCGCGGTATAGGCGCCGCGCCATGGCATAGCCACATGCCCGAGGATGGAAGAGCACTGCACAATCCGGCCATGCCCTTGGGCCCGCATCACTGGAATGATTGCACTGGTAAGCGTGTGCCAGCCAAAGAAGTTGGCTTCAAAAATCTCGCGCAGGGCTTCGGTGGGTAGATCTTCCACTGCACCCGCTATGGCATAGGCGCCGTTGTTGAACACCGCATCCAACGCGCCACCTGTATCTTCAAGCACATCCGCGAGCGCCGTAATGATGCTGTCGGCGTCGGTATAGTCGATGCGCGGGCTGTCAAAACCTTCGTCTCGCATACGGGCGCAGTCAAGTTCCTGACGGCACGCAGCATATACATGCCAGCCACGTTCGCGCATGCCAATGGCCGCTGCATAGCCGATGCCAGAGGAACAGCCGGTGATCAGAATGGAGCGTTTAGTCATGCAAAAGGCCTCAGTAGTGTTTGAGGCTTCAAATGCGCTGTTTTAGGGTGTTTGGCAATCGCCCTTGGCGATATCAGCCTGAAGTGAGCAAGAAATCGGCCATCCAGCCTGCTTCGCCACCACCAAGGGGCTGCATGCGGACCCAACCGACGCCGTTGTCTTCGAGGATGCGAACTTCGTCACCGCGTGTCAGCTTATTCACGACGCCGTAGTTCGTGGAAGGGCCGCCACGCACATTCACGCGATTGCCGGATACTGTGCGGACATCGGCGTCGAAGCTGTCACCTGAGTTGTTCGTTGTCGCAATCAGGCTTGGCAGAATAATCTGCGGCGTCTCTGAGCTGTCGATGATTACGGCGTTGGCGGATGCTTCTGTAGTGACGGCCTCTTGGGCGTCAGCAACAGTTGTTAGGTTGAGGGCAACACGTGTCACGCTTTGTGTGCTATCCATTCTTGTGATCGGTTCAGAGTTTTCCATCACGGGGGGTGCAGGCGCTTCAGTGACAGCTCGTGCTACTTGCTCAACTTCAGTTTCTTGAGGAATGGAAGCTTCCAAGCGCGCGATTGCAGGCTCGAATTCGGAGCCGCCGCTCATCTCATAGAACGCAAACCCCAGAAAGCCAAAAGTCAAAAGTATAAATGTTTTCATTGCTATGGCTCCAGCAGAATCTCTAAAAACCGACCGAACGGCTTCCCCAAGGTTCCCATATCAGTATTAATGATTCTTTCTTAGGGGAAAAATTAGGAAATTTGCCGCCTACCGTAACTGACAGATTCTACAAACAGGTTTCGGGAAACGCAAAGCAGACGCTTGTCGCCTGTTCCATGCATCGCTACACAGCGTCTATGTCAGATATCAAACCACCAGTGCCGCCTCGTTTCGAGGAAACATCCGAACCGCTTCGCCGTGCGTTGGGGGATCGCTACCTGACCTACGCGCTCAGCACGATCATGCACCGTGCCTTGCCGGATGCGCGCGACGGACTGAAGCCGGTGCACCGCCGTATTCTCTATGCGATGAGCAGGCTCAAGCTGAACTCAACGGGCGGGTTCCTAAAGTCGGCCAAGATCAGCGGCGACACGATGGGCGATTTCCACCCGCACGGTGATGCCGCGATTTACGATGCGATGGCGCGTTTGGCGCAGGATTTTAACGTCCGCTATCCGCTGGTCGACGGGCAGGGAAACTTTGGCAACATCGACGGCGATAACCCAGCTGCGTCCCGGTACACCGAAGCGCGGATGACTGCCGTAGCAGAGGCGATGCTTGAAGGGCTCTCGGAGAATGCCGTCGACTTCCGCGACAACTATGATGGCCGCCTGACAGAACCGTCCGTGCTGCCTGCGCAATTCCCGAACTTGCTTGCCAACGGCTCTAGCGGGATCGCCGTGGGCATGGCAACGAACATTCCGCCGCACAACATCTCCGAGTTGTGCGATGCTTGTATCCATCTGATCAAAACGCCTGATGCGCGGGATGATACGCTGCTCAACTTCGTACCCGGCCCTGATTTTCCCACAGGTGGTGTGATTGTCGAGCCAAAGGAGAACATCGCGCAGGCGTACCGCACTGGCAAAGGCGGGTTCCGTTTGCGGTGCCGTTGGGAGGTTGAGGACCTTGGCCGTGGTCAGTGGCAGATCGTTGTCACGGAAATTCCCTATCAGGTTCAAAAATCCAAACTGATCGAGAAGATTGCCGAAGCGATACAGCTCAAGAAAATCCCGATCCTTGCCGATGTCCGCGACGAGAGTGCGGAAGACGTGCGGATGGTACTGGAGCCGCGCTCCAAGAACGTGGACCCCGAAGTGCTGATGGGAATGATGTACCGTCATTCCGATCTCGAGGTTCGTTTCTCGCTCAACATGAACGTGCTGATTGATGGTGTGACGCCGAAGGTCTGCTCGATGAAGGAAGTGCTGCGTGCGTTCCTTGATCATCGCCGTGAAGTGCTGGAGCGCCGCTCACTTCACCGGATGGAGAAGATTGACCACCGTCTGGAAGTTTTGGAAGGCTTTATCGTTGCCTTCCTCAACCTTGACCGCGTGATCGACATTATCCGCTATGATGATGAGCCGAAGGCCGCGCTGATGCGTGAGGACTGGAGCAAAGACCACGTCCGCGCGATGGACGAGAAGGACTACGTCTCACCGATCGCGGGCGAGGGCGAGTTGTCCGAGGTTCAAGCCGAAGCGATCCTGAATATGCGCCTTCGCAGTTTGCGCCGTTTGGAAGAGCTGGAACTCATGCGTGAGCAGTCCGAGCTGATGGAAGAACGTGCGGGCCTTGAGGATTTGCTTGAGAACGAGAGCCTGCAATGGGACAGCATCACCGAGCAGTTGCGCGAGACGAAAAAGCAGTTTGGCAAGATGTACGACGGCGGTGCGCGCCGCTCCACCTTTGCCGAAGCCGGTGAGATTGAGGAGGTTCCGTGGGAAGCGATGATCGACCGTGAACCGATCACGGTTGTCTGCTCCCAGATGGGCTGGATCAGGGCCATGACAGGCCATATTGATCTGACGCGTGAGCTGAAATTCAAGGATGGTGATGCCTCGCGCTTCGTCTTCCATGCCGAGACGACGGACCGTTTGTTGGCCTTTGGCAGTAACGGTCGTTTCTATACAATATCCGGTGCCAACCTGCCCGGTGGCCGCGGCATGGGTGAACCGCTGCGCCTGATCGTTGATCTGCCAAATGACGTGCAGATTGTGGATTTGTTTATTCATCGCCCCGATGGGAAGTTGCTGGTGGGCTCGTCTGCCGGGGATGGCTTTATCGTGCCAGAGGCGGATGTGGTTGCCCAGACCCGCTCGGGCAAGCAGGTGCTGAACGTGCGCGGTGAGACGCGGGCGTTGATTTGTAAGCCAATAAACGGCGATTGCATTGCCGTCGTGGGCGAGAACCGCAAAGTGCTGGTGTTCGATATTGAAGAACTGCCCGAGATGGCGCGCGGCAAAGGTGTGCGTTTGCAAAAGTACAAAGATGGCGGGATGTCTGATGCCGCCACCTTTACCCGCGCGGACGGGCTGAGCTGGCTGGACCCTGCAGGGCGCACGCGGACCGAAACAGCGCTGGATGAATGGGCTGGCAAACGAGCGAGTGCGGGCCGTATGGCGCCGCGTGGTTTCCCGCGTGACAACAAGTTTACCTGATTTAGCACCGCCTCCCGTGCCTGAGCAGGGGATGGACGTCTGGTTTGTGGGCAACCGTTCGGCGCTCTTTTGGCTTGCGCTGAAGTCTGGGTTCTGGACGGTTCTGACGCTTGGGTTTTACCGTTTTTGGATGAAGACGCGGCTGCGGCGCTGGTATTGGTCGTCGATCCGCCCCGGTGGGCATCCACTGGAATATGTGGGCGACCCGCTGGAAAAGCTACTGGGGTTTTTCATCGCAGTGGTCGTCCTGACCTTCTACATCGGCATTGTAAATCTGCTACTGATGTTTGTGAGTTTCTCCTTTTTCCAAAGCTCGTTTCTGGGCTATTTTGCCAGCGTTATAGGCGTGATCCCCATCTGGTTTTATGCGCAATACCGCGCGCGGCGGTATGTGCTGGGACGTACGCGGTGGCGCGGTGTGCGCTTTGGGCTGGAGAAGGGCGCGTGGGGCTATGCGTGGCGCGCGCTGGTACATTGGATGATCACGATTTGTACGGTTGGCATCCTGTGGCCGCGCATGACGTTTTATCTGGAGAAATATAAGACCGACCGCACCTACTTTGGGTCGGCCAAACTGGTGCAGGGCGGGCGGTGGCAGATGCTCTTCCCCTCGGCGTTGCCTTTTGCTGTGGGTGTGCTTGCGCTGGGAATTCTACTTCTTTGGGTCATCTACTTAGAACCGTTGGTGCCACAAGATAATCTAACGATAGAAGAGTGGCTCGATGGAATATGGTCTTCCATAGAGTTACCGCAAGAATTTGTGCAGCCAGAGTTGAACATGGCATGGCGGCTCTATGCCTTGATCCCGATTGTCATGTTGCTGATCTACGGCTTGGTTCATTACCGTTTTGTGAGCAAACGCATCCTCGCCAATCACAAACATGCCGAAGGGGTTCAGATGTCCTCGAACCTCAATGGGCTGCGGATTTCCATGATCTATATGCTGGGCACAACGATTGCATATATGATCCTGTTCTTCGGTATTATAGCGATTGTCGGGGCTGCCGTTGGTCTACTTGGGCCGGAGGCGTTCTTTGAAGAGCAGATGGGTATTGCCGGTCCGTTTGGTGATTTGCCGCGTTGGCTGTCGCTGGGGATTATCGGGGTGCTGTATCTGTCCATGTTTTTGTTTTGGAGCGTGCTGCACCACGTCTTTGTCACCTACCCTCTGATGCGACATATGGCGATCACGCTGAGCCTTGTGAACATTGCTGGACTAGCGCAGGTCAGCCAGCGCGCGCGTGATGAGTTTGCCGAGGCTGAAGGTTTTGCCGAGGCGTTGGATCTGGGGGCGGCCATATGAGCTTGCCTCCAGCTGTGCCAAAGGGCCAACTCTATGATGGTCGCTTCAGCGCGTATTTTGACGGCAATACGCCCGTCCCGCGTGATGTGACGTTGTTGGTTGATGAAAGCACCCGTGTGCTTGAGATCGGGTTTCCGGGGCAGGATAGGGCTGGCGTACGTTGGCCACTGGATGAGATACGCCAGCTTGACGATACCGCAGGGCGCAAAGGGGTGATCTTGCGCTGGACCGCTGATCCGCTCGCGCGCCTGCATCTGCGCGACATGACAGCGTTGGTCCATATGCACAGGCTCAAGGCGAGTGCGCCGCCAAAAGGGCGTGGGCGTTTGGCGGCCTGGGCTTTTGGGGCAGTAGCGGCCGTCGCAATCCAGATCGGTATTCTGGTGCCGCTGCTTGCGGACCGTCTGGCGATGTTTGTGCCGCCTGCGGGTGAGCGCGCGCTGGGCGAGGCAACGTTCGGGCAAATTCGTCAGGCGTTCGCCGGTTCTGGCCTGCCTCCGCTCCTGACTTGTGGTAATGAGAGCGGCCTTGCCGCGTTGGAGCAGATGCTGGTCGCGCTCGGGGTAGAGCGTGGCACAGATGATGCGGTGAAGGTCTTTGTGCTTGATCACGAAATGGTCAATGCCTTCGCTCTGCCCGGCGGTTATGTGGTGTTCTTTCGCGGGATGATTGATGCCGCGCTCAGCCCGAATGAGATTGCCGCTGTGTTGGCGCATGAAGTGGGCCATGTGGAGAACCGTGACCCCACGCGGCACGCGCTCCGCTCGGCGGGTTCGATAGGTATTCTGGGACTGTTGTTTGGTGATTTTGCGGGCGGTGCGGCGGTCCTGTTCCTGACGGAGCAGTTGATCAGTGCCAGTCACAGCCAAGGGGCGGAGACAGGTGCGGATGAGTTCGCCTATGTCGCGTTGGAGGAGGCGGGCGTGTCGCCCGCGGCACTTGGCGATATGTTTGAACGCTTGCGTGAGGAATATGGCGATACCGAAGGGGTGGTCGCCCACTTCGTCAGCCATCCGACATTGAGCAGCCGCATCACCCGTTCACGGGAGGCCGCGTCGGAGGATGGCGATTATAACGACATCATCTCGGACGCAGAGTGGGCTGCGCTCAAGGCAGTGTGCGACTAGAGCGCGCAGATCTCAGAGCGGCTCTGCCGTCATCCAGACGCCGCCCTCTGGCCGCAGCGTGATTAGCATTTTCGGATCGGGTGTGCGGCCTTTCACAGCGCGAAACCGGAATCGCGACAAGAGCGTCGCCAGAATGATCACCGCCTCTTGGAGCGCGAAGGACGCGCCAATACAGACACGCGGCCCGTCGCCAAAGGGAAGATAGGCGTAGCGGTCAATCGCCTTGCGGTCCTTGAACCGTTCGGGGCGGAAGTCATCGGGAGCCTCCCACAAATCACGGTGCCTCCCCAACGCATAGACGGGGATCATGACCGTCTCGCCCTTTTTGATCTGGGTGCCGGAAAGAGTATCGTCGACGCGTGCGGTGCGCGAGAGCAGCCCGCCAGCAGGATAGAGCCGCAGCGTCTCGTCTATAATCTGGCGGATGTAAGGCAGTGAGGCCAGATCATCTGCCCCTGCGACGCGTCCTCCAAGAGCAGCTTGTGCCTCAGCCCGTGCGCGGTCTTGCGCTTTTGTGTCATGGCCCATCAGGTACAGCGCCCACGCCAGTGTTTGTGCGGTTGTCTCATGCCCTGCGACGATGAATGTCAAAAGATTATCGCGCAATTCGGAGGTGGTCATGGTGCGGCCCGACTTGGGATCTTCGGCGGAGAGCAGCAGGTCCAGCAGGTCGGGCACATCACACGCACCCCGCGCCTGTCTGCGCTCAATCGCAGCATCGGCGGCGGTTTTGGTGGCCTCCAGTTGTTGCATGGCTTCGCGGCGCCCTGGGCGTGGCACCCATGGCGGCGCGCCCAGTAGGTCGAGCATGCTGACGCGGCCTGCCTGCGTGATATAGCCGTCAATGGCATCATGCACGGCTGCGCGGTCCATCATATCGTCGCCGGAAAAGGTCACGTCAGCGATGACATCGAATGTTGTGGTCACCATCTCTTCGGCCAGATCGATGGCCTTTGGGCCTGCGGCAGCGATTCGTGCGCAGGCCTGCTCGGCAGCGTTACTCATCACCGGACCCAAAGCGGTGACCGATCGGTGGGCAAACGCAGGAGCTGTCGCGCGCCGCTGCCAGCGCCAATGCGCTCCTTCGGCAATGAACAGTGAATCCCCAATCGCAGGGCTGAGCAACGTCTTGGTTACGTTCGACTTTGGGTAGTCGTCTAACGCATCGAGCAGCACCCGCTTAATCGCGGCAGGCTCCATAATCATATGCCAGCGCATGAGGGTGCGGCCAGAGACGATGGGTTGCTCCAGCGCTTGGGCTGGAATGGCGAGCAGGATATTGTCGCGCAAATTTGATACGGATTCGAAAAAACCGGGATCATGGTCAATCAGCGGCACACGTACAGGTAGCTCGGGTGCAGACATCGCAGCAGCCTCCTCATTGTTCTGCATGACAGTTAAGGTTGCTGTGGCGGTTTGCCAGTGCAAATCCAAATTAGTGGACCGCATTGCGCCACCCATAAGGTTGCGGTATCGCTATGCCCAAACGAGGAGGACCATTAAATGGTTCGGGTTAAAATGATGCGGAGTGTAGGTGCATTGATGCTGGTGGGCTTTTTGGCCGCCTGTAATGGTGCATGGGATCTGGATGAGAAAGCGGTCCCTTTGGGGGATTTCAGCCTCAAGCATAACATCGTAGTAGCGCCTAAGGTGCAGAAGGTCCCGTTGTGTCGAGGGCTTGAAAAGGACGTATTGACCACGATGCTCAAAGCGGCCGTGGCCGAGCGTTTTGACCGCTACGATGGCGATCGCCTCTATCACTTTGGTATCTCGATTGAGGGCTATTGCCTTGCTCCTCCGGGTATTCCTTTGGTGGCGGCACCGAAATCTGCTATGATCATCCGACTGACAGTCTGGGATGACGCGAAGAAGCAAAAGCTGACGCAAACGGCACACCAGATCACAGTGTTGGAATCGCTGGATCAGGGCCCGATCATCGGCTCCGGCTATACCCAGACTGCCGAAGAGCAGTTCAAGAACCTCAGCCAGAATGGCGTCAAGCAGATCGAGAACTTCCTCGTGCGCGAAAACCGTGAGAAGGGCTGGTTCAACGGATCAGGCACGAGCGGCAAACCTTCTGCAACATCTACTGCGGAAGCCAAAGAGGTGGTGACTACTTCTATCATTGCGGAGTCTGTTGGCGGCGGACGCTGATCCGCATCTTGGCATGAAACTGTAGTTGGGCTGTAAGACCCGCTTGATTTTATCTGCCAGACCAAATATGCGCGCGCCATATACAATATGGGTCCGTACCGTGACCTTGAACATTAAGGAGCCACCACCATGGCAAAGGAAAAGTTTGAACGTAACAA
>CBDTVN010000004.1:0-62873 GCA_965364195.1 uncultured Sulfitobacter sp.
ACGCTGCTCAGCCGTGCTGCTTGGATTGACGGAATGGGTATGGCCGTGAAATCAGCCACGGTGTTCCCGCGAAATGCCGCGCAGGGCAAGCCTAACATCAATGGGGGTGTCAGCCTTTATTCCGATACGGATGGCACGCTGGAGGCCATCATTGACTTCCATCTGGTGACGAAATGGAAAACCGCAGGGGACAGCCTGCTTGCAGCGCGTCGTTTGGCACGGCCTGATGCCAAGCGTATCCTGCTGGTGGGTGCTGGCACAGTGGCGCGGTCGCTCCACGCGGCTTATTCCGCTGCCTTTCCGGATGCCTCGTTTACCGTCTGGAGCCGGACGCGCGCCAGTGCAGATACTCTTGCCTCGAGCTTGCCAAATGTCGCGATTGCCGAAGATCTGGAATCAGCCGTGCGCAAGGCCGAAATTATCGGCAGTGCCACCATGACGACCGAGCCTGTGATCAAAGGTGCCTGGCTCCAAGCGGGCCAGCACCTTGACCTCATCGGTGCTTACCGCCCAGACATGCGCGAAGTGGACGACGAAGCGCTGCGCCGCGCGCGGCTGTTTGTTGACAGCATTGACACAACGGTAGGTCACATCGGTGAGATCAAGATACCATTGGAGAGCGGTGCCATCTCGCGCGACCACATCATCGCAGACTTCTACGATCTGGAGGCGTTCACCCGCACGTCCGACGATGAGATTACCATCTGCAAGAATGGTGGCGGTGCCCATCTGGACCTCATGACAAGCCGGTATATCCTCGACCAATGGCGTAGTGCAGAATCGTGATCTGGTTCATCCTCCTGCTCGCAGTCGCCATAGCGGCCCCATTTGCGGTCGAGCATTACCGTGCAGTGATGAGTGATGGCCGGCGTGGCTCCGCCCCGGGTCAATTTGCCGAGCTATCGCAGGGCGTTACCCATTTCCACCTCAGCGGCCCAAAAGAAGGGCCGCTTATCGTTTGTGTTCATGGTCTGACCACCCCAAGTTTTGTCTGGGGACCTCTTGCAAGAGAGCTGACTGGACTGGGATTTCGTGTTCTCGTCTATGACCTTTATGGTCGCGGTTTTTCAGACCGGCCCGACGGGAGCCAAGACAAAGCGTTCTTCAACCACCAACTCGATGATCTGCTGACCCATCTGAAAATTGACAGCAATTTCCATTTGATCGGCTATTCTATGGGCGGTGCGATTGCGACTGGCTTTGCGGCAACCTACCCCGCACGCGTGCGACGGTTGGTGTTGTTGGCTTCCGCAGGCATGACGCTGGTTGAGACGCCCCTGATCAAATTCATTCGTGACCGCGGCGTTGCAGGTAAATGGCTTATGCTTGCAGCCTATCCGGTTCAGTTGCGCCGCGGCATACGTGCAGAGCAGGAATTAACCACTGCTAGCTCCGATATATCCAAGGGTCAGGAAGCACAGCTCAATTTTCAGGGATTTATCCCCGCTGTTTTGGCCAGTGTGCGGGGTATCTTGTCCAGACCGATAGAGGGGGAGCATATGGCACTGCGCCGCAATGGTCTGCCTGTGCTCGCACTTTGGGGGGCTGAGGATGATGTGATCCCCGCGAGCGCTATGGGCCAGTTGGCAGTCTGGAACCGTGATGTGACCCATGAAGTGATTGAGGGTGCGGGCCACGGCCTACCCTACACACACACCGACGAAGTCCTCACCCATATTGCCACGTTCCTGCCCGCGCCCGCGGGCGACGACTGGGGTCACGACACCTAGCGGAATGCGGGGTAACAGGCGCCCGATGTTTCGCTGATCTCGCACACGCTGCGAATGTATTGCTCGTATTTCGCTTCGCTTTACCCGGTAAACCCGCCGCGCTTGTATTCTTGCACCGTCATGTGACAACCCCACGCATGAACCCACATGCACCTATTCGAGAAGGTTTGGAACTGGCCTTCAGGTCGCTGACCTTTTCCACCATCGCCCCAAGGAGGGCGGGCGAGAAGAAGCGTGACTTATCCATGATATCGCTTCCGCTAGTGCCGCGCCAAGATGCGGATGACCCCATTGATCGTCAATTGGACGATTGCATGCCCGCACTTTCCAACCGCCCCACAGAAAGGTAGGAAATCCTTATGACAAGCCTGCGCACAAAATTTGACCAAATGATTGCCGATGGAACCCTGCATCATGATGCAGCCCAAGAAGCGCTGATGCCGGAGTTTGACCGTATCCGTGATGCGCTGTTGCAGCCCGTGAAAAAGGGGTTGTTCCGCAAAGCGCCGGAGCCTCCCAAAGGCCTGTATCTCTGGGGCGGCGTTGGACGCGGGAAATCCATGTTGATGGACATGTTCGTGAACAGTCTGGACGGCATCCCAGCGCGGCGCGTCCATTTTCACGCCTTCATGCAGGAAATCCATGGTGCGATGCACGAAGTCCGCAAGACAGGCGTTAATGATGCGATTGCACCCGTCGCCAAAGACGTAAGCAACTCTGTCCGCCTGCTGGCCTTTGACGAGATGCAGATCACCGATATCACCGATGCGATGATTGTAGGGCGCTTGTTCGAGGCCCTTTTTGCGGATGGCGTAGTAATCATCACGACTTCAAACCGCATCCCCGATGATCTGTATAAGCACGGGTTGAATCGAGATTTGTTTGTGCCGTTTATCGAGTTGATCAAAGAAAAAATGGTTGTGCATGAATTGGCCAGCCCGACCGACTACCGTCAGGATCGTTTGTCCGGCAGCCCCGTTTACTTTACCCCCGTCGACGCGGAGAGCCGCGCAGCGATGGATGCCGTTTGGCATGATTTGACGGGTGGCGAAGCGGGCACCCTGACCCTTCGCGTTAAGGGGCGTGACGTTGTGCTGCCGATGTTTCGCAATGGCGTGGGCCGCGCGCGGTTCCACGCCTTGTGCGGCCAGCCTTTGGGCGCGGCGGATTATCTGGCGATTGCCGACGCAGTCAAAGTGCTAATGCTGGATGATATCCCATCCTTGGGGCGTACTAATTTCAATGAGGCGAAACGCTTTGTGACGCTTATTGATGCGCTTTATGAGGCACGGGTTCGTCTTATCTGCTCGGCAGCAGCGAAACCTGAAATGCTCTATCTCGAAGGGGAAGGTACGTTCGAATTCGAGCGGACGGCGTCACGCTTGCGCGAAATGCAAAGTGATGATTGGGGGAAGGATTAGTCGCCTTCGCGCACAACGGTAAGGTCGGAGTTCCCGCGCGTCACTTCGCCCTCATAGCCTTCTGGGTGGTAGGGTGCTTGTTGCCCAAGCAAGCTCCATGCGCCCAAACCCATGATAATCAGTGCAACAACACATGCGATAACTTGACCCAAATCAAACTTTTCAGGGGCAGAAGTATCCGTGTTTTTCTTGTTCGGCTGCATGCTCGGTCCTCGGTTTCCCGTCTGAGCGTCTTAAATTACACGCTACGGTATAGCCAATTTCCTACTGCGCAACCTGCCTTCAGGTCAATCTGCGCAACCCACATTTCGTATGCTTCAGCCGTTGTGCCGCAAGATGTTGCCCGCAAGATACAATGAACCACAGATCAGGATGCGCGCCTGAGGTGCTTTTTGCACAATATTGCTAAGTGCTGATGCGACATCCGCTGCCTCAACCGCCACCATGCCAACACCCTGTGCAAACTGCGCAGTCGTCGCGGCCGGCAATGTCGCCGCCTCTCCCGGAATCGACACAGCGTGAAGCCCGGCCACGTGGGGTGCAAGGGGACGGAGGTATCCGGATATGTCCTTGGTCTTGAGCATCCCGCATATCATATAAGTCGGCACTTTCGGCAGCTCGCCCAAGACGGCAGCCAGCGCATAACCCGCCGCAGGGTTATGCCCGCCATCAAGCCATAGTTCAGCCTCGCCTGCCGCCTCGACAAGAGGGCCGCTTTTGAGACGCTGCATCCGCGCGGGCCACTGCGCATTTGTCACCGCCCCTTCGCAGGCCTCATTGTCAAAACCGAGCGCGCGGAGCGTAGCAATCGCACCACCCGCGTTTTGCACCTGATGCAGACCGGGCAGATTGGGCAGCGGAAGATCAAGCAAGCCTTGCTCGTCTTGGTAGACCATCCGCCCCGCCTCACGGTAGGCATGCCAGTGCTGACCGTACACACTCAGAGGCGCCATATTGCGCGCTGCAACCGCTTCGATCACCTCAAGGCCCGCCTCCTGCTGCGGTCCTACAATGCACGGCACCCGACGTTTGATGATGCCTGCCTTTTCGCCCGCGATTTCGGAAAGGGTCTCACCAAGAAACTGTTGGTGATCAAGGTCTACTGGTGTGATGACTGTCGCCGCAGGCGTATCGATCACGTTCGTCGCGTCCAGACGTCCGCCAAGGCCAACCTCAAGCAGGGTGTAATCGGCTGGTGTCCGCGAAAAGGCGAGTAAGGCAGCGCAGGTCGTAATTTCAAAATAGGTGATGTTCTCCCCGCCATTCGCGGCATAGCACTCGTCCAAAACCTCCGTCAGATACTCCTCGGAAATCAGCTCTCCAGCCAGCCGAATACGCTCATGAAACCGCGCTAGATGGGGGGAGGTATACGCGTGCACGGTCTTACCAGCAGTCTCTAAACCCGCGCGGATCATCGCTTGGGTAGAGCCTTTGCCATTTGTTCCCGCGATGTGGATCACGGGCGGCAGGTTGTTCTGCGGGTTGCCCAGCGCGCCCAACAGTTTGAGCATCCTGTCCAGCGTCAGATCGATAATCTTGGGATGAAGCGCCATCATCCGCTCGAGGATCAGATCAGATGTCGGTGCACTCATATCAAAGACCATTTCATGCTGAAAAGTAAGAAGCGCTAGAGAGGGTTAAGCAGCCGTACCCGGCTTTGGGTCCGTTCCGTCCTTTTGCTCGGCCAGTTCGTGCGGCACATCAGCGGGAGGTGGCAAATCACCACGTACGGCTGGTGAAAGGCCCAACAACATGCGCGTGATCGTGATCAATTCTTCGCGCATCTTCGTGCGCGGGGTCACGCGATCAAGCATGCCGTGCTCAAGCAAATATTCGGCACGTTGGAATCCTTCGGGCAGCTTTTCGCGGATCGTTTGCTCAATCACACGCGGTCCGGCAAAGCAGATAAGCGCGTTCGGTTCTGCGATATGCACGTCGCCCAGCATCGCATAACTGGCCGTAACGCCGCCCGTGGTCGGATGGGTCAGCACAACGATATAGGGCAGGTTCGCTTCTTTGAGCATCTGTACAGCGACCGTGGTGCGCGGCATCTGCATCAGGCTCAAGATGCCTTCTTGCATGCGCGCGCCACCAGCAGCAGAAAACAGGATCAGCGGGCGCTTGAGCTTTACCGCTTCTTCGGCGGCGGCGATGATGGCGTTACCAACATACATGCCCATAGAGCCCGCCATAAAGCTGAAGTCCTGTGCACAGGCAACGATTGGCGTGCGCCCGATCTCTCCGGCCGCGACCAGCATTGCTTCATGCTCTTCGGTCTGTTTTTGCGCGGCACGCAAACGGTCGGGGTATTTCTTTTGATCGCGAAACTGGAGCGGATCAACAGTGGGCGCTGGCACCTTCACCTCGTTGAATACACCACCGTCAAACAGCGCAGTGAAACGGTCACGCGCGGTAATATGCATATGATGGCCACAGCTTGTGCAAACGTTCAGGTTGTCGCTTACCTCACGGTGAAACAGCATCGTGCCGCATTCATCGCATTTCGTCCAAAGGTTTTCCGGTGTCTCACGACGCGAAAAGATCGAGTTGATCCGCGGGCGGACATAGTTGTTGATCCAGTTCATATCGCGGGCCTCGTACCATTACGCTTTCCCTTCAAATAAGGGGGTCGCGCGGGAATTGCAATCAGCGCCGCAAGGCCAGCCGCGCCGCCAGCCAGCTGACGAACATCATCGCAAAATCCACCGGAAGCCATGCGCGCAGCTGGGCCTCATCCTCCATCCCGAAGGGCGTATGCCAAAGCGCCAGCCCCCCAAGGCTGTCGGGCAAGGCCGTGATCACCAGTGCTGTGACATTGTTCACAAAATGCACCGCAAGCGCGGGTCCGATGCTGCCCGCACGTGCGGTCAGGTCCGCCATGAGCAAGCCAAACAGCCCCGCCCATACGGCAATCATTACTGCATTGCCTCCTGCCTCAGACGGTTGGTAGTGGCCAATCGCAAATAGCGTGGAGGGCAGCACCATCCAAACCCAAGGAGAAGAAAAGCGCGCGGCAAGTTGCTGTTGGAGATAGCCACGAAAGAAGATCTCCTCTGCACTGATCTGTACAAACACCGCCAAAAGCGACAGCGGCAGCAGCAGCGCCCAAAGTCCCGGCGCCATGTTCGGCACCAATTCACCACCGATGTCGTAGGGCGGCAAGATCATCAACGCGATGCCCAAAAGCACCAGCATACCCAGCACACGGAAGAATTGCGGCACAGCGAGTATTGCTGGCCCAAGTACCGTCAAAGCACCGCGCTTATGTATGAATCGAACTACTGCAAAGACGCTAAGGCTTATCAGTCCAAAGCTAGCCAAAAGGACATACATGGCCAGCGGGGTATTTCCCGACATCAAATCATCGGTGAAGGTCGGGCGGTAACGTGTCAGCTCTGATATCGCCTGATTAAAAACAAGCGCCATCGCAATATAAAGGCCAACCATCGCACACATACCAAGCACAGTGCGCCACAGCTCAGAACGCGGTTCAGCAACTTTTGTATGCAGCTGGTGGCAGGAGTAATCCGGCATCAGGCGCATCATTGCTCGTCCTTGAAGGTATCACGGGGAATTTCGATTTGCGCGTCCCGTATCACTTCGGCCACACCGCTCAAATGTCCCGCAACGGTTTTCAGCAAACTCAACAAAACTGCTGTGTCACTCTCGATGACCGAGCGGAATTCCTCAGCACCGATCCTCAGGAACCGCGTGTCCTCAATCGCTGTCAAACTGGCCTTGCGCGGCTCATGAATAATAACCGCCAGATCACCGATGACCCGTCCCGGCACTACAGTTGAGACGTGATGTTCCACGGAATCTCTGTCCAAAAGTGTTACCTCGGCCTTGCCAGAAAGGCACAAATAGACCGCGTCGGCCGGCTGATCCATACTGTAAATAGCCGTCCCTGCGGCGGCATCGTACCATTGGGCAGCAAATGCCAGAAGGCGCTGGGCACGCGGAGCAAGCGCTCCAAAAAGATCGTTCCGCTGGATCAGGCCCAATTTTCGGCGCAGATCATCCGAGATATTGTCGGAGCTATCGTGCCGCTGGGTGCTGTCGACGCCGTCAATCCGGCCGTGACTGATCTCGACAAACATATCATAGCTGTCTGGCGCGTCGAATTGATCATCAAGGAAGATTTGCGTTGTATCGGGCATTAAGTCGCGCAGACGTTCGCGCGTGCGTGTGAGGTCACTTCCTACAAGCGCTTGATCAAAGACAATCACATCAGGCCGCTTGATCGCAGCACGGGTAAACGCCGCACGCTCGTTGATAGAAGCAGGTAAGTTAGCGCCCCCTATGGACGTCGGAATGTCAAAAGCGATACGCGCCACTTGTGCACGCAAATCATGCTCACGCAGAACATCCGACACAGCATCGACTACCAGATCAGCCTGCATGCCCGCCATCGCCGAAATACGGCCATAAATCATGTTCTCAAGAAGCGTCATACGCGGCAGATAGTTATCAGGCGTAACCGCCACAAACATATCCTTGGACTGCTCGCGCAGCTGGGCACCTCTATTGCGGCGGATGGTGAGAATTTCCTCTTTGAAACTCTCAGGAAAGGCGGGGCCAATCTGTTCTGCCGTCAAGGCGAAAGGAACCGTCAACAACAGCGCAAATTCATCTTGGGTCAGCGCGCCATCGCCCTTTGTCCTGCGGCGGGTCGCGATATCGACAAGCTGTTCATAAAGCGCTTCGTCGATGTTCAAGGAGGTAAAAAGCGGGTGGTTTGTCCCGTCCATCCCAAATGTCTGGTGCAATGTCTCGACGAGCGTTTGCGAGATAGCGATGCCTTGCTCTGCCAGGCCATTTTCAGCGATCATCCCGATGAACATCTTTTCCGCCGCGAGCCCTTTTTGCGTAATGTCACGACGCGGAGCAGCGAACAAAAGGTTACCGCCCAGAGGGATGCCAGGGTTGAATTTTTCCGGGTCAAAGCGGTGGATCGCCCCATCCAGATCGCGTTCTTTGAGCGTCTCGTACACCTGCTCGCGAAGTCCAACAATAGAACGTGCTAACCCTTCGTGTTCACTCACTTCGATCTTTGTTCCCAGCATGCCGCGGATGATCGCCTCATCTGTGTTGAGCACGCGGCTCAACTCGAACCACCAGTCATAGACATCGTCCATCGTATTCAGACCCGCCAGTGCGGGATCGAGCCACTCTGCACGTATACTGTCGAGGCTATTGCCGGCACGGCGCGCTTCAATGCCTGTGCGGTCTTTGTGATCAGGATCCCACAACACCGTTTTGGGCGAGGTGCGCAGAGACATCAAAAGGTTATCCCCTATGGTCCCGTGAAACAGGTAAGGTTGCGCATGAACATACCCGATACGCGCCGCAATAACCGCCTGATGGAGCGTCGAAATGTCGATGCCACCCATAACGACACTGCCCCGCGTCGGCAGCACTTCACGGGTAAACAGGTCAGCAATCGCGCGCCGCTCGGATGCCGAAGATGTCTTGATTGCGACCTGCGCTCCACGCGGTATCTCAAGCGTGATATCCTCCAGCACAACACCGCCTTCATGGCTACGCATAAACACATTCTGCAGCTCGATGCTGCCTTTTAGATGGGGAACGGTGTCGGGAGTTCCTTCAAACAACTCCTCATCGACCATCCCATTGGGGGCGAACCGCTCGGTCACGATTTCCCAGCGCAGGGCCATATCCTGCGTTTGGTTGTAATAGGCCAACAGCTCTTTCCACGGATTGCTGAGGTCTTTATAGGCTGCCAGCGCCGCCACCAATGCACCCACGGTGATGTCACCTCGGATGGCGAGGATTCCGCCTACAAGATAAAAGAAGAAGGGCGTCAGCTGGGTAATGAAGTTGTTGAGGAACTTCATAAAGAATTTCTTTTGGTAAATTTTGAAGCGAATCTCGAAGAGCCGCCCCAAGCGGTCCGTAAAACCCGCCAATCTGAAGCGCCAACCACCGTTGTTGCGCAAATCGGCGATGCCTGCAGCAGTCTCGCCGATCTCGGCTGCAAGCAGACGCACCTCTCCGATGCGGCTTTTGTTGAGCAGATTGATCTGGCGCTGCAACATCGGAATTACGTAGGCCTGCAACGGTATGAGCGCTACACTGGCCAACCCGAACCAGAATGATTGCAGAAACAAAAACACCACAATGATAAGCATCTGGCCCGCCTGAAACACGGGTTGCGCAATAAAATCGCCCATCAGGCCGCCCATCGGCTCCGCCTCTGAGGTGACCATACTCACCAGTTCCCCCTGCGAGGTGTCCTGAAAATAGCGCGTCGGAAACCGCATCATCCGCGAGATCAAACTGTAGCGAAAGCGGCGCAGCAGACGCTCGGCAGTGACACCCTTCATTGTGTTCAGGCGCATCTTGAGGAGTCCGTGCACCAGCACCGCACCCAGATAGGCAAGGCACAAAGCCGTCAGAAACTGTATCTGGCTCACCTCGACGCCAAAGGCGCTGACCATCGATTCCTCGGCACCAATCGCATCGTTGATGATCCGTTTAGGCAGCTCAAGCGTGGCGTATAGAAGCGGAAAGGTCAGCACAGTGACAACCAACAGCATCAGTTGCTCGCGCTTGGAGTGCTTCCAGATAAAGGCGAACAGGCTGCGGTCCATACGATGGCTTTCTGCGGGAATTTGAGTGCTACCCTTAGAGCTTAACACCTCACAATGCCAGCCACCGTGCGCTGCAAACGCTTGCAGCAAGCGGCCTGCGCCAGTATGCCGTTCTTAACGAATTCTTCCTAGGAGCGCCCTAATATGTCTAGCAACCAACGTTTTGACAAATCCAAACTTCCCAGCCGCCATGTAACCGAAGGCCCCGCACGCGCGCCGCATCGGTCCTACTACTATGCGATGGGCATGACGGAAGAGGAGATTCACCAGCCCTTGGTAGGGGTGGCGACATGCTGGAACGAGGCCGCACCCTGTAACATCGCGCTGAACCGTCAGGCGCAATCGGTCAAGGTCGGCGTCAAAGCCGAGCAGGGCACACCACGCGAATTCACGACTATCACTGTCACTGACGGTATCGCGATGGGCCATGAGGGCATGCGCTCTTCGCTGGCCTCGCGTGAGGCGATTGCCGACACGGTTGAACTGACGATGCGCGGCCACTGCTATGACGCAATTGTGGGCCTTGCCGGTTGCGACAAATCGCTGCCCGGTATGATGATGGCGATGATCCGCCTCAACGTACCGTCTGTGTTCATGTATGGCGGATCGATCCTGCCGGGCCGCACACCTGAGGGTGCGAACGTGCCAAAGGAGTTTGCAGACCGTGACCTGACCGTTCAGGACATGTTCGAAGCAGTCGGCAACTGGCAGGGCGGCACCCTATCTGAGGAAGCACTGGACGTGCTTGAGCGTGTTGCATGCCCCTCCGCCGGTGCGTGTGGCGGTCAGTTCACGGCGAACACGATGGCTTGTGTTTCCGAGGCGATCGGCCTTGCGCTGCCCAATTCCTCAGGCGCGCCGGCCCCGTACAAAAGCCGCGATGAATATGCGATTGCGTCAGGTAAAGCCGTCATGCACCTGATCGAGAAGAACATCCGTGCGCGCGACATTTGTACGCGTGAAGCATTCGAGAACGCGGCCCGTATTGTGGCCTGTACAGGCGGCTCCACCAACGCAGGTCTGCACCTGCCCGCTATGGCGCACGAAGCAGGGATTGAATTCTTTCTTGAGGATGTTTGCGACATCTTCCGCGACACGCCGCACTTTGTCGATATGAAGCCAGGTGGCGCTTATGTCGCGAAGGACCTGTATGAGGCGGGCGGCGTACCTGTCGTCATGCGCGAATTGCGCAAAGCCGGTCTTATCCACGAGGATTGCATGACCGTCACGGGCTATTCCATGGGTGAAGAATTGGACAAGGTCGCGCGCGATGCAGATGGCAAAGTCATCCACGCCATCACCAACCCGATCAGCACCACAGGCGGCGTTGTGGGCCTCAAGGGCAACCTTGCGCCCGAAGGTGCGATCGTGAAAATCGCGGGCATGAGCGATGAGGACATCGTGTTCACTGGACCCGCACTTGTGTTCGAATGTGAGCAAGACGCCTTTGAGGCAGTGCAAAACCGCACATACTCCGAAGGCGACGTGTTCGTCATCCGTAACGAGGGCCCACGCGGCGGTCCCGGCATGCGCGAAATGCTGGCCACCACGGCGGCGCTGTCTGGTCAGGGCATGGGCAAGAAAGTGGCGCTCATCACTGATGGTCGCTTTTCCGGTGCGACACGGGGCTTCTGTGTGGGTCACGTTGGCCCAGAAGCCGCACTCGGCGGTCCAATCGGTTTGCTGAAAAACGGGGATATGATCACACTCAACGCGATCACAGGTTCGATCTCGGTCGACCTGACAGACAAAGAATTTGCGGAGCGTAAAGCAGCTTGGCCCGGTCCACGCGAGACCCTCTACGCGTCAGGTGCGCTGTGGAAATACGCACAGTTGGTCGGCCCGACATACCTCGGCGCCGTCACGCATCCGGGCGCCAAGAAGGAGCGTCATGACTATATGGACCTCTAGGCCTCTCATCGCGCTCGGCTTTGCCTCTATGCTGGGCGCGTGCGATGAGACGGATTTGGGGAACACTCTTCTGGCGGGCCTGACACCGCCAGAAGATGCGGCCCTGCCTGCGGTCCCTTTGACCCAAGCGCTTATGATGCGTGGCAATGTGACTTTGGTGCCACCGACGGGATACTGTATTGATCCAGAAAGTCTCAGCCAGAGCTTTGCGCTGATGGCGCGGTGCGACAATATGGGCGCAGCCACGGGCGGCGAAGGTGCACCTTTGGGGGTGCTCACCGTCAGCTTCGCGCGCAGCGGGCTGAGCCCGACCATCCCGACTGCACAAGACGTCGCAACTGCTGCGGGAGTGAGCACACCTGAGGATGCACGCCAAACAGATGAAAGCGTCGTTTTCCGGACCAAGGGCAAGGCGCCTTCGCCTGACCTGTCGCCGATACATTGGCGGTCCATCTCAAAGGTTGGGCAGTTTACCATGGGCGCTTCTCTGTTTGGCCCCAAGGGTCGGCGCATTGTTTCGGGTGAGGGTGCCAGCATGATGGAAGAAATGATCAAACGCACCACGGCTAAAACGAACACAGGTTAATCGATCACGATGCTTGCACGGCGGCATGTTTGCATGGCATCGTGCGCCTAACGCACAGGTTGAATAGACCAGATTCAGCCCAGTGCCAAAAATAAACGCGTTGAGCAGCAAGGCAGACTACATGGCCAAACTTGGCGAACACCTCATCGATAAAGCGTTTTTTAGCCGAACACTGGCGAAATGGGCGCGCAATGCCCGTATGGCGCGGGCTGCTGATCTAATCTCGCTGCGGCGGCAACGGATGCGCGCACGCCAACTCAAGACCCACCTCGACGAGCTGATCCATGTCGCGGACGAGCGGCTCGCCCTGCCATTGGAAGGATCCACCAGCTTTCCAAAGCCCCATAATGCGGATTGGGCATGGCGGCCAGAGCTCTGGCGCGGACCTCTTCCCAAACCCGGTATGTCGGCAGTGCAGACACGCTCGATGCTGGGCAGTGAAATCACCCTGTTCCACGATTGTGAACTCTCGGAACTGACCCTGCGCCAACTGCGTAACCTGCGGGAAGAGGACCTTGCGCCTTATGGGCTACGCATGGATGTTTTCCGGTTTGACGGCTCCTTCTTGTCGCTCGTCCTTGACCTGCCCGCAGGCGGTGTTGATGGCCTGAAACGCACGCATCTCATCCGTATGGACGTGATCGTGGAGCTGGAAAAACCCATCGAAATTTTTGCGCGCCTCAATATTAAGAACGGCCCAAACACCGAACAGATCGTACGGGAGCTGGACTTGACGCAGGAGCAGACCATGGTTGAATTCGATCTGGCATATTCCAGCCTTAACGAACGGCGGATCGAGGGCGCATGGCTTGACCTTATTTTTGAGGGACCCGAGATGAATCAGGTCGTGCTGCGTGATCTCACCTTCTCGCGCCGCCCCCGCGCGCAGATTTAGACCCCAACATTCACCGCCCCACGAGGGCGACGGAGAACGCTATGACCAGCCTCGCACTTACCAAAACCAAAATGCGCCAAGGTATTTGGGAAGGTTTGCTTACTGGCGCGCCACAAGATAGAGCCCCAAAACTCGACGTTGTGCATCAGGGAACGCAAGTGCCTGAGGTCACAGTGAATGTGGCCGAGAACGGGCAGGGATTTTCCGTGCGCATCCCGATCCCGCAAGAAGCAATCGCGGACGGCATGCAGACGATTCTGGTCTCGGACGCAGCGTCGGATGAGCAGTTGGCTTCCATAACCTTGATGGCGGGTGAGGCCCTTGGCGACGATCTGCGCGTTGAGGTGGACCTGTTGCGCGCTGAGTTGGACATGCTCAAGCGTGCGTTTCGCAGACACTGCCTCGAGACCAGCTAAGGCCAACCCCAAGGTAAAGATCACAACGATAAAGGCCGCTCCTGTAACAGAGCGGCCTTCGTTTTGTAGTCTATGTCTTTGATTTAGTCCTGTGGGCCCAACGCAGACAGACCTTTGAGGATGTCGATGGCATAAGCCAACTGATAGTCCTCAATACGCAGGTCTGCTGCTTTCTGAGCCTTCTCGCGGTCGGCTTCGATCTGCTTGATCTCGTCCTCGCTCAAGCTGTCGTTGTTCAGGCTGCCACGCAGGTCCGCCTCGGAGCGCAAGCGGCGTACGTTTGTTTCCTCCTCCTCCTCGCTTTCGTTCCGGCGTGGAGGTTGTGCGACCACGATATCGGGAGACACACCCAGCGACTGGATTGAGCGGCCCGATGGCGTATAGTACCGAGCTGTCGTCAGGCGCATGGCACCCTCCGAACGCAGCGGCATCACCGTCTGAACCGAGCCTTTACCAAAGCTCTTGGTCCCGATGACAATCGCTCGGCGGTGGTCCTGCAATGCACCCGCCACAATCTCGGATGCGGAGGCAGAGCCGCCATTGATTAGAATGACAATCGGTTTGCCCTCGGCCAGATCGCCCATCTTAGCGTTGAACCGGTCCCCATCGGATGCTTCACGGCCACGCGTGCTCACAATCTCGCCCTCGTTCAGGAACGCATCGGACACTTTGATCGCCTGGGTCAGCAGACCACCTGGGTTGTTGCGCAGGTCGATCACAAATCCGTTTATGTTGTCGATGCCACCCGCGACCTCAACCTTTTCGGCCAACTGCTCTGCCATCTTGGGATAGGTCTGGTCGTTGAACGTGCTGAGACGCAGCACGACACTATCCCCTTCGGTACGCGAGCGCACAACGGTCAACTCAATCGTGTCGCGCGTGATGGTGACGTCAAACGGCTCACCCTCGCCTTCACGCACAACCGTGATCACGATGTCGGAGCCAACAGGACCGCGCATCAGATCAACCGCTTCGTCCAGCACAAGCCCGAGCAGGCTCTCACCATCAACATGCGTAATGAAATCTCCTGCCTCGATGCCGGCCTCATCAGCAGGGGTGTCATCAATGGGTGAGACGACTTTAACAAAGCCATCTTCTTGCGTTACCTCAATCCCCAATCCACCGAACTCACCGCGCGTCTGCTCACGCATTTTCACGGCGTCCTTAGGCGACAAATAGCTGGAGTGCGGGTCAAGCGAGGTCAGCATCCCGTCAATCGCTGCTTCGATCAGCTCACCCGAATCGACTTCCTCGACATACTGCGCACGAATTCGCTCAAAGATATCGCCAAACAGGTCCAGCTGCTCGTACACATTCTCTGTCTTGGCTGCTTCTTGTGCCAGCAGGGGTGCGGCGATCTGGGTCGTGGCGATAACACCAAGGACCGTTCCACCTGCAGCGGCCATCAAAAACTTCTTCATTATCTATCCATCCTTGTCAGTTCTGAACCAAGATGCGGGATCTTGGGGAACATTGTCCTGTCTTACTTCTATATAGAGCGTTTCTGAGCGCGCAGCGCCAGTGTCATCACCATCTGTTGACAATTCACTACCAGCATCAACCCCGCCCATCAGCCCAATTGGCGTGCCAGCGGCAATAACCTGCCCTATTTCGCCGTATACTGTCTCTAATCCTGCTAGAACAAATAGCGTATCTGCGCGCGGTTCAAGGATCATAACGTTACCAAAGTCCATGAGCGGCCCCTGATACCTGATTGTCGCCGCCGTAGGTGATGTGACAATCGCGCGCGGACGGGTGGCAAGCAACAGACCCGGGCGCGTGACACCAGCAGCGTCTGCCTCGTTCATGCCACGCAACACGATGCTTTGCACAGGCAGTGGCAACGCACCGATCTGTCCTTCTATCGTAACAGGCACCGATACGTTAATATCCTCGCCCGTAACGATCTGTGAAAGGCCAGAGGCGAAACCGCCCAGTGTTTCGGTAGATGCAATGAGGATCGCGGTTGAGACAGGGTCTTCGGTAAAGCGTTTGGGCAGGTCGGTGCGTTCCGCCATCGCTTGGTTCAGTGTGGTACGTGCGCTTTGAACGGCGGTGAGGCTGCTGCGCAGGCGCGCTTCGGCATTGGTTTGCAGACTGCGGAGGGTTTGCACGTCTTCGAGATCACGGCGCAACTGGTCTGCGCGCTGGTTCAACGCAGGCGTCAATTCGGCGAGCAGCAGACCCGCACGCGCCGTTCCCGTTGGACCGTCAGGGTGCAGCAGCGCCTTGGGCGTATCCGTACCTATGGTTTGCAGCACTGCCAGCAACTGCCCCACTTCACCGTCGCGCGCCGCGAGCCGCGCACTGAGTTGCGCCTCACGGATCGCAGCCTGCCGCAAACCTGTGCGCATCGCGGCCAAGCCTGTCTCGAACGCTTGAATCGTTTGAGTCAGCGCCTTTACGCGGTCCCGTGCACCGCCTGCTTGCTCAAGTTGAACAGCCGCCTCTTCCAGCATCGTCACTGCCGCACGCGCCTGCGCTGCTGCATCCCCTTGGGCGCTGGCAGAACTGGCGATCGCCAAAGCGAAGAGAACGGCGCGGATGATCATGTGAGCAAACTCTCTCCAGTCATCTCGTCAGGCTGGTCGAGCCCCATCAGCGCAAGAACAGTTGGCGCCAGATCAGCCAAGCGTCCTGCGCGTAGTCCCGCGCCCTCAGGCGCACCGACGACGACTACCGGCACAGGGTTGAGCGTGTGCGCAGTATGTGGCCCGCCCGTTTCCGGATCGATCATCATTTCACAATTGCCGTGATCAGCAGTCACAATCATCGCACCGCCCGCTTTTTCTAGCGCTTCCACCACAGGGCCAAGGCTCGCATCCACCGCCTCACAAGCCATAATCGCTGCCTGTAAGTCGCCTGTATGGCCCACCATATCCGGATTGGCGTAGTTCACCACAATCAGATCATAGCGCTCTTCAATGGCTTTCACAAATCGCTCTGTCACTTGGGCAGAGGACATTTCAGGCTGGAGATCATAAGTTGCGACCTTAGGTGAGAGCGGCATAAAGCGGTCTTCTCCCACTTCTGGCTCCTCCGCGCCGCCATTCAGAAAAAACGTGACGTGGGGATATTTTTCAGTCTCGGCCAAGCGGAACTGGCGCAGGCCCTTGGATGCTACCCAAGCGCCGAGCGTATTTTCAATCTCGGGCTTTGGGTACATCGTCGTCATAAAGGTTCCATGTACAGTGGAATATGCTGCCATTCCCATCACAGCGGCCCATTTTATCGGCTCACCACGGTCGAACCCTTCGAATGCGGGCGCGGCAAGGGCAGCCATAATCTCTCGCGCACGATCGGCACGGAAGTTAAGACAGAAGAACCCGTCCCCATCCTGCGCCCCGGCGTAGTCTCCGATCACGCAAGGCTTGATAAACTCGTCAGTAATTCCGACCGCATAGGCGTCCTGAACCGCCTCTTGCGCACCGCCTGTCTGGTCGCCGTGACCGCGTGCAATCGCATCATACGCCAGCGCAACCCGTTCCCAACGGTTGTCACGGTCCAATGCGTAATAGCGCCCTGTTAGGGTCACAACTTTTGCTGTTTCGGGCAAAACTGATTGAAGGTGCTCAAGGTCAGCCAAGGCAGATTGAGGTGCAACATCGCGCCCGTCTGTCAACGCGTGAACAACAACGCGGATACCTTCATCCGCCAAGGCCTGCACAGCTGCAATCATGTGAGAGATATGCCCATGCACCCCGCCACAGGACACAAGCCCCATCAAATGCGCCACCCCGCCTGACGCTTTCATCGCAGCAATAAAATCGCACATCGGGCCATTCTTGGCAAAACTGCCTTTTTCAATCGCGAGATCGATTTGACCCAAGTCCATCGCCACCACGCGGCCTGCACCAATGTTGGTATGTCCCACCTCGGAATTGCCCATCTGCCCGCGCGGCAGCCCTACATCAGGCCCGAATGTCGTGAGCGTCGCCGCAGGTCCTGCGGCCATCAAGCGGTCCATGTTGGGCGTTTTTGCCAAAAGCGGCGCATTGCCCTCTGGCACAGCACCAATGCCCCAACCGTCAAGAATGCAAAGTACAACAGGTTTTTGACTGGTCATGGGATGGGAAGGCTCCGGCTCGAACAAGATTGATAGCGCCTTGTAGCCACCATCAAGCCTTACTTGAACCACTTTATCCGCATGTCCCGGTTTCCTTGAGTAATTGCACAGCGAAAGCCAAGCGATCCGCCTTCCTCTTGCCCGCAGCGCCTGCATTCGCCATAAGAACGCAAACGAATTCCCCCATGCTCAAAGGCCCTGACATGACAACAAACGCACCAGAGACCCGCATCGTCACAACAAACCGCATCGCCTGTGACGGCGGCGCGGGCGGCCATCCGCGCGTCTGGCTGCAAATTCCTGCCGACAAAGGCTTTGTCGAATGTGGCTATTGTGACTGCAAGTACATCCTCGAAGGGTTTGAAGACAAAGTCTGAGGCGTCTTGACGTGCATCCGCTCTGGTGAGCCAGCCATTGCCGTGGCAAAAGGAAGCCTACCGCACATAGGGAGCACGCGCACATGGCATTTGGCAAAGGTCACCACCTTCATCTGATCGACGGTTCCGCGTTTATCTTTCGCGCCTACCATGCGTTGCCCCCGCTCACGCGCAAGTCTGACGGGCTGCCCATCGGGGCTGTGTCCGGCTTTTGCAACATGCTGCAACGCTATGTCGAAGGGAACGCAGGCGGGGATGTGACCCATGTTGCCGTGATTTTCGACAAAGGTTCGCACACTTTCCGCAATGATATGTACGACCTCTACAAGGCCAACCGCGAGGCCATGCCAGAAGACCTGCGCCCGCAAATGCCTCTGACCCGCGAAGCGACCCACGCCTTTAATATCGCGTGTGAAGAGAAGGAGGGCTTTGAAGCGGATGATATCATCGCGACCTTGGCCGTTCAGGCGCGCGAGGCGGGTGGGCGCTGTACCATTATCAGCTCTGACAAAGACATGATGCAACTGGTCGGCGACGGCGTCGAGATGTTCGACGCTATGAAAAACAACACCATCGACCGTGAGGGGGTTCATGCCAAGTTCGGCGTCTATCCAGAGCGTGTGGTGGATGTACAAGCACTGGCTGGCGACAGCGTTGACAACGTACCAGGCGCGCCAGGCATCGGGATCAAAACCGCGGCCCTTCTGATCAACGAATACGGCGATCTGGATGCCTTGTTAGAGCGCGCGTCAGAGATCAAACAGCCCAAGCGCCGCCAGACCCTTATTGATAACGCGGACCAAATTCGTTTGTCACGGAAGTTGGTGCTGCTGGATGACAAAACACCGCTCGACTTTACCCTCGATGATCTGGAGGTCCGCGACCCTGATCCTGACAAGCTGCTCAAGTTTCTGACCGAGATGGAATTCCGCACACTGACCCAACGGATCGCGAAAACACTCAAGGTTGAAGCGCCCGCTATTCCCACGCCCCCACCCAGTGAGGACGCCCCTCAGATCGAAGTCATTCCCTTCGACAAAGCCACTTATACGATGGTGAGCGATAAGGAGACGCTGCAAAAGTGGATCGACCGGATTTATGCACGCGGCTATGTCGCCGTGGACACCGAGACGACCGGCCTTGATGAAATGGTCGCCGATCTGGTTGGTATCTCGCTGTGTGTGGACGCGGGCGAGGCCTGCTATATCCCCCTCATTCACAAAGCGAGCCGTGATGACGATCTGTTCGGCTCCGATGATCTGGCCGAGGGCCAGATGAAGACTGAAGATGTGCTGCAAATGCTGACGCCGATGCTGGAGGATCCGACAATCCTCAAAATCGGGCAGAACATGAAATATGACGCGAAGATTTTTGCGCAAATTGGCATTACGGTTGCCCCCTTCGACGACACGATGCTCATGTCCTATGCAATGAATGCAGGTCTGCACGGTCATGGCATGGGCACGTTGTCAGAACGGTATCTGGACCATACGCCTCTGCCGATCAAACCGCTGCTGGGGTCGGGCAAGTCGGCCGTGACATTCGATAAAGTTCCGCTGGAAGATGCCGTGCCTTACGCGGCCGAGGACGCAGATATCACCCTGCGCCTGTGGCAAATGTTCAAGCCGATGCTCCACCGCGCCCAGACGACCCGTGTGTATGAAACACTGGAGCGTCCCCTGGTCCCTGTACTGGCGCAGATGGAGCGTTATGGCGTGAAGGTCGACCGCGACACGCTCAGCCGTATGTCCAATGCCTTTGCCCAGAAAATGGCCAGTTTAGAGGCTGAAATTCACGAAGTTGTCGGCCATCCGTTCAACGTAGGATCGCCCAAACAGCTGGGTGAAATCCTGTTTGACGAGATGGGCCTTGAGGGCGGCAAAAAGGGCAAGACCGGTGCCTATGCCACGGGTGCTGATGTCCTTGAGGACCTTGCTACCGAGCATAAATTGCCCGGCCTCGTGCTGGATTGGCGGCAGCTCAGCAAGTTGAAGTCAACCTATACGGACGCGCTTCAAGACCACATAAACAAAGACACAGGGCGCGTTCATACGTCCTATTCGATCACGGGCGCCTCTACAGGTCGTCTCGCCTCCACCGATCCAAACTTGCAAAATATTCCAATCCGCTCTGAGGAAGGTCGCCGCATCCGCGAGGCCTTTGTAGCGGAGAAGGGCAACGTGCTGGTCGCACTCGACTACTCCCAGATCGAACTGCGCCTGCTGGCCCATATCGCCGACCTGCCTGCCCTCAAACAAGCCTTCAAGGACGGTCATGACATTCATGCCATGACGGCGAGCGAGATGTTTGACGTGCCTCTCGACGAGATGACGCCGGACATTCGTCGTCAGGCCAAAGCCATCAACTTTGGTGTGATTTACGGCATTTCCGGCTTCGGCCTTGCGCGTAATCTGCGTATCCCGCGGGCCGAAGCGCAGGGTTTCATCGACCGCTATTTCGAGCGTTTTCCGGGCATCCGCACCTATATGGACAACACCAAAGCGTTCGCCAAAGAGCATGGCTACGTCCAAACCCTGTTCGGGCGTAAGATCAACACGCCCGAGATTGCGTCCAAAGGCCCGCGCGCCGGCTTTGCCGCCCGCGCCGCGATCAACGCCCCGATCCAAGGCACCGCCGCAGATGTAATCCGCCGCGCAATGATCCAAATGCCTGACGCGATCAAGGATCTGCCTGCCAAGATGCTGCTCCAAGTCCACGATGAGCTTTTGTTCGAGGTGGAGAAAGGCGCGGAAGATGATCTGATAAAGGCTGCCCGCGATATTATGGAGAACGCCTCCGATCCGGTGGTCAAGCTGGACGTGAAACTGAGCGTTGATGCGGGCACGGGGGCAAACTGGGCGGAGGCACATTGAGAGCAGTACAGCTATGACACCTGTCCTCTATTCCTTCCGCCGCTGCCCATACGCCATGCGTGCCCGTCTCGCGGTGCAGGCGGCCAACAGCACCGTCGAGCTGCGCGAGGTTGTCTTGCGCGAAAAGCCTCAGGTGTTTCTCGACACCTCGCCCTCTGGCACCGTGCCATGCCTTGCCCAAGCGGATGGTGTCATCGACGAAAGCCTTGATATCATGCGCTGGGCGCTGGAGCAGAACGATCCGCACGGATGGCTCGACATGCCACAAGAAGGGTATGAATGGATCGCCCGTTGTGATGGTCCGTTCAAACACGCGCTCGACCGCACCAAATACGCCAGCCGCTATCCGGAGGAGGACCCCGTCGGCCACCGCGCAAATGCCTGCACATTTCTAAGCGATCTAGATGCAGCCCTAAATCCGTGGCTCTTTGCACGGCCAACTTTGGCAGATTTCGCAATCGCCCCCTTTGTGCGGCAGTTCGCATTTATCGACAAGCCGTGGTTTGATGCGCAACCCTGGCCCGATCTTCACGCATGGCTGGAAGCGTTCCTGGCTACACCAGAATTCAGTGAAACGATGCAAAAATTCGAGCAATGGCACACGGGTGACGCACCGGTTTTCTTCCCTGACAGAGCGGTTTGAGAGGGGCGTTACAGCATTCCCATCCAACCCAAAGTGTCCTTGGTCGATGGGCCAGGCGTGTATTCGCCACTGACCCAACCGCGATAGCCAGAGGCACGCATCTCAGTAAAGAGCGCTGCGAAATCCACATCTCCGGTCCCCGGCGCCCCGCGCGCAGGCGTGTCACCAATCTGCACATGCACAATGAGATCGCGGTATTTCTGGAACACCTCAACAGCATCCCCATGGATCATTTGCGCGTGATAGCTGTCGAACTGCAGGCGCAGGTTCGGCGCATCGACCGCCGCAATAATCTCCGCTGCTAAAGCGTAGTCGTTGAGGAAGTACTCCGGCTGCGATTGCGGGCAAAGCGGCTCTAACGTTAGCATTAGCCCCTCATGGGCGCTCTGTGTGGCATCTTTAAGATTAGCGATCATCGTCGCTTTTGCCGCATTACCTTCGGCCACACCGGACATCACATGCAACATCGGCACGCGAAGCGCCTGAGCGTAGCGACCTGCACGGCGCATATCATGGGCAAACCGTGCCTCATCACCCGTTACCGCCGCGAACCCGCGCGCACCACCTGTGTAGTTGGGTGGCGGTGCGTTGATCAGAATCATTTCCAGCCCGCCACGCATCAGGGCGCGTTTCGTTTCTTTGGCCGGAATGTCATAGGGAAACAGAACTTCGACCCCCTTGAACCCCGCGTCCGCCGCAGCATCAAAACGGTCAAGATAGGGCAGTTCGGGCCAAAGATGACTCAGATTAGCGGCAGCCTTCACACACATTCTCCTGCATCATTCATTACGCCTCCGGCGGAAGTTCATCAGACGGGATAATGCCAAAGAATGCACCACCCGACCAGACGCCGAACCAGCCGTCTTTGTGCACGCCCAGATCGACAAGACGGTAAAAGCTCTTGCGGTCAATCAGCGCCTCCAGATTTCGGCGCACCCTGACATAAGGCGAAGGCTCCCCCGTCTCGGCATCCCGCACGAATCGCAGCGGCGTCTCGGGTCCGGCGACCGTGATATCTTCAAGGTTGGTGGTGAAAGTCAGACGCTGAGCCTCTCCCACACCCGAGGATTCAAAATCAACGGCGATAAACGGAGCATCAACAACCTTGATGCCCACCTTTTCAACAGGCGTGACTAAGAAATAGTCATCCCCTTCACGAATGAGAATCGAAGCGAATAGTTTTACCAATCCGGGCCGCCCGATAGGTGTTCCTTCATAAAACCAAGTGCCATCGCGACGGATTTCCATATCAATGTCACCGCAAAACGGCGGGTTCCATGTCTCCACAGGCGGTAAACCGCGTGTTTTCGTGGCTTTTATAGAGGCCGCGAGCCCTTCCGCAGATGGAGTAACAGTTTTTTGTCCGCTCATAACTTTTGCCATTCCCTCTAATCGAGATACACTTACATGATAACGATATAACCTGCATAGCGGAGAAGTCATGACCCAAGCGGACACACAAGCCATAGAAGACATGGTCGAACAGATCGAAACCTTGGGCGAAAAGCTGGGCGAGGCCCGAAAATCCATCACCGCGCGGTTTATCGGGCAAGAGCGCGTAGTCGAATTGACGCTAACCGCATTGCTATGTGGGGGCCACGGATTGCTCGTTGGTCTGCCTGGCCTGGGCAAGACGCGGCTGGTTGAGACACTGAGCACTGTGATGGGTCTGGACGGAAAACGGGTCCAGTTCACGCCAGATCTGATGCCCGCCGATATCATTGGCTCCGAAGTGTTGGACACAGATAGCACAGGCGCGCGCAGCTTTCGCTTTATTGAGGGTCCAGTGTTTTGTCAGCTGCTGATGGCGGACGAGATCAACCGCGCCTCGCCGCGCACACAATCCGCACTGTTGCAGGCCATGCAGGAAAAAACAGTGACTGTTGCGGGTCAAAACCGCCCCCTCGGCAAACCCTTCCATGTTCTCGCGACACAAAACCCGATTGAACAGGAGGGAACCTATCCCCTTCCCGAGGCACAGCTTGACCGTTTTCTCGTTCAGATCGACATCAACTATCCTGACCGCGCGACAGAGCGTGACATTCTAATCGCCACCACCGGTGAGGCTGAGGGGCAATCTGTCGAGGTATTTACCTCCGGTGAGCTTTTGGCCGCGCAGCAACTTTTGCGCCGTATGCCCGTGGGCGATTCAGTCGTCGAGATGATCCTCGATCTGGTGCGCGCCTTCCGCCCCGAAGAAGATGGCGTGAGCGCACGTGTGAAAGAAACTGTCGCATGGGGTCCGGGTCCGCGCGCGGCGCAAGCACTGATGCTCGCCGTTCGTGCGCGCGCATTGCTACAAGGGCGGCTGGCTCCCTCCGCCGAGGATGTGATTGATATGGCGCGGCCTGTCTTAACGCACCGGATGGCGCTTAACTTTGCTGCACGTGCACGCGGCGATAGCCTCACTGCGCTGATCGACGAGACTGCTGCAGCGCTCGCCTCACCAAAAGCTGCTGTTGCATGAGTGATCCCCTTGCCCTGCGCGCCATGTCCGAGATCGAAGCGGCGGCATTCCCCGCGCTTCTCGCGCGGGCGGAGCATTTGGCCGGAGCCGTCCTATTAGGCGCGCATGGCCGCAGGCGCGCAGGAGCAGGGGATGATTTCTGGCAATACCGACCCGCGCAGATCGGCGACAGCCGCCGCGCGATCGACCACCGCCGCTCTGCAATGGGCGACACAGAGTTTGTGCGCGAAAGAGAATGGCAGATTGCACAATCTGTGATGCTCTGGGTCGATCAGGGGGCGTCCATGCGCTTTGCCTCCTCCGATTCCATTCCACAAAAGATAGAGCGCGCGCGGGTGCTGGCGCTTGCTGTTGCGATCATGCTCAACCGTGGCGGGGAGCGGGTCGGGTTGACGGGAACAGAACTGCCCCCGCGTGCGGGTCGCCCCCAAATCCTGTCTCTAGCAGCACTGTTGTGCCGTGATGACGCGTCGGAATACGCCCCGCCTGAACATCGCGCCATGATCCCGCACGCCCGCGCTGTTTTCATCTCCGATTTCATGGGTGGCATAGACGGGGTACGTACTGCGCTCACTAAAGCGGCAGATCGCGGTGTGCGCGGCGTATTGTGCCATGTCCTTGACCCATCCGAGGAAGCGTTTCCGTTTACAGGGCGCACGATTTTCCAATCCATGGGCGGTGGGCTTAGCCATGAGACGCTCAAGGCGAATGACCTACGTGACCGCTATCTCGCGAGGTTGGCAGAACGAAAGGCAGAATTGCAGTCGCTTTGTGCGCTAACGGGGTGGCGCTATGGCGTACATCATACAGACAGCACGGCACAGTCTGGTCTATTGTGGCTTTATGGTGCGCTTGATGCGCGGGCGGTGGCGGCATGATGATTTTGGGTGGCATAGGCTTTACCGCGCCGTGGCTGTTACTCGCACTAGGTGCGCTGCCGATCTTGTGGCTTTTGCTGCGCGCTGTGCCACCTGCGCCGATCAAACGTCGCTTCCCCGGTGTGGCGCTACTGCTGGGGCTAAAGGATGATGAGACAGTCTCGGACCGCACGCCTTGGTGGCTATTGCTGCTGCGCATGCTCGCGGTTGCTGCGATTATCGTAGGCCTTGCAGGTCCAGTTTTGAACCCCGAGGCAGAGCAGGCGGAGGGGGACGGTCCCCTGCTGTTCGTGCTTGATGGATCGTGGGCAGGTGCAACACGCTGGCCACAGCAACAAGAAGCGATCGAGGCGCAGCTCACCCGCGCAAGTCGCCTTGGACGTACCGTTGGATTTTTGACCCTGACACAGCCCGAAGCGCCGGTTTTTCAGTCTGCAGACGTTTGGCGCAGCAAGCTTGCGGGTCTCACACCAATGCCGTGGCAGCCGAGCGAAGGCATGCTGGAACGTGCTCAGGACGCACTCACTGATGTGGGTCGTTTCGATACGCTGTGGTTCAGTGATACGCTCAGCTATGAGGGCCGCGATGATCTCCTAGGCGTCTTGCAGGAGCGCGGCAGTGTCGAAGCCTATCAGACGGCCACCAATGTGCTGGCTGTGCTGCCCGCAACATATGAAGACGGCGCTGTGCAGCTGCGTATCCTACGCACCAGTGCGGGCGCTGAGCGCGAAATAGTGATCCAAGCGCAAGGTCGTGATCCTGCAGGCAACGGACGCATTCTGGCATCCGCCACGGCTACGTTTGAAGCTGGCGAAACTGAAGCGCAAACAGCACTTGTCCTTCCTTCCGAATTGCGCGCCCGTATCACACGGTTTGATATCGCGGGACAGCGGTCGGCGGGAGCCAGTACGCTGAGCGATGACGGCCTGCGCCGTCGCGAAGTAGCGCTGATTTCCGCCCGCGAGAGCCGCGAAGGCTTGGAGCTCCTTTCACCGCTCCACTATATCGAGCAGGCCTTAGCGCCCACTGCCGATCTGCTGAACGGATCGCTTAGTGATGTGCTGCCTGCCAACCCTGATGTGATTGTTCTGGCTGATATTGCCACCTTGGCAGAGGCAGAGGCCCAACCGCTTACCCAGTGGATTGAAGACGGCGGAATGCTTGTACGCTTTGCGGGTCCGCGCATCGCTGCCTCCGACATTTCGCGCATCGACGAAGATGCGCTGATGCCGGTGCGCCTGCGTGCAGGGGGCCGCAGTGTGGGCGGCGCCATGAGTTGGGGGGAGCCAAAAGCGCTGTCACCCTTCTCTAACGGTTCGCCGTTTTTCGGTCTGACTGTGCCGGACGATGTCACCGTCAGTGCGCAGGTCATGGCGCAGCCTGATCCCACCTTAGCAGAGCGCGTGATTGCTTCGCTCAGCGATGGCACGCCACTAGTGACACGCAAGAATGTGGGCCAAGGGCAGATCGTTCTGTTCCATGTCACCGCAACGGCGGAGTGGTCTACCCTGCCACTGTCCGGCCTGTTCGTTGAGATGATGGAGCGGTTGGCCGTCTCCTCCTCTGCGGCCAGTGCCACTCAGGCAGCGTTGGAAGGTACGACATGGATACCGAACCGCGTTCTTGATGGCTTTGGCACCTTGCTCGACGCGGGTACCTTGCCGGGTGTTGACGGCCCCGCCCTGATCGAAGCACCTACGGGTCCATTGCTGCCCCCCGGCCTCTATTCCTCCGGAGACCGCACGTTGGCTCGCAATGTTCTGACCGCCGACAGCTTGCTAATCCCGGCCACATGGCCTTCTGATGTGCCTGTGCGCGGACTTGCCGTCGCACCGGAGCAACCTGTTGCTGGCTGGTTGCTCAGCTTTGCGATCCTTTTGCTGCTTGCGGATGTGGTGGTCACGCTCTCGCTGTCCGGTCGCCTTCTGAGCCGCAGCAATGCAATTGCCGCAACGTTTGGCGCGCTGTTGCTGTTCGGCGCTCCCGCAGATGCGCAAACGGTAGAAGAGGAATTTGCGCTCTCGGCTACAGCAGAACTTACGCTGGCTCATGTGATCACTGGTGACCCGCAGGTAGATGAAATAGCACTCTTGGGTCTCACTGGCCTCAGCGATACGCTGTTTTTCCGTACCTCCGTTGAGCCCTCAGCCCCGCTTGGTGTGAACCTTGAAACAGACGAGCTGGCTTTTTTTCCGATCCTCTACTGGCCCATCACGCCGCGACAACCGACACCCTCGGCTGAGGCTTATACAAAGTTGAACGATTATTTGCGCTCCGGCGGGATGATCCTGTTTGATACGCGCGATGCGGACACGGCCAGCTTTGGCGCCTCCAGCCCGAATGGCCGCAAGCTACAAGAACTCGCAGCGCAGCTTGATATCCCAGCATTAGAGCCGCTTCCGGGTGATCATGTCATCACCCGCACTTTCTATCTGCTCCAAGATTTTCCTGGCCGTTACAACAGCCGCGATGTCTGGGTTGAGGCCGCTGATCCAAACGCCGAACAGATCGAGGGCATGCCCTTTCGGGACCTCAACGATGGCGTGACGCCAGTCGTGATCGGCGGCAATGACTGGGCGGCCGCGTGGGCCGTGAACCCGAGTGGTGGGCCGCTGCTGCCCGTTGGGCGCGGATTTAGCGGTGAGCGGCAGCGCGAAATCGCTTACCGCTTTGGCATCAATCTGGTGATGCATGTGCTGACAGGGAATTATAAATCGGATCAGGTCCATGTACCTGCCCTTTTGGATCGGTTGGGCCAATGACGACAACGATTGTATTTGATCCACTGATTCCATGGCCGCTATTTGTGATGGTGGCAGTAATTGCCGGCCTTGGCATTTTGTTGGCACTGATGCGGGGACTACACGGTTGGCCCCTGCGGGGGTTGGCGGGACTGGTTGTTTTGGCCGCACTTTCAGGCCCGTCAGTGCAACAAGAAGATCGCGCACCCCTCAGCGATATCGTCCTGATGATCGAGGATGAAAGTGCCAGCCAACGCCTCTCTGACCGCGCTGAGCAAACTTCTTCTGCCGCTGACAGCCTTGCCGCCCAGATCGAAGCACGGCCGAACACTGAGCTACGCCGCATCACGGTCCAGGATGGTCAAGGCGATGCCGGCACAGAGCTAATGACAGCACTTACCGAAGCCTTGGCGGAAGAGCCGCGTGCGCGGGTTGCGGGTATCGTGGCATTAACAGACGGACGCGTGCATGACGCTGACCTGCCAATTGATCTGCCAGCGCCGTTTCATGTACTCTTGAGTGGCCAAGAAGCTGATTGGGATCGCCGTTTAAGTGTGATTGGCGCACCTGCCTTTGCTATCATCGGGGAACCTGTTGTCCTCACTCTGCGCATTGATGACCTGGGTGCTGCTCCTGCGGGAGAGCCTTTTGCGCAGCTTGATATCTCCATCGACGGCGATGACGCACAGAGATTTCGTGTGCCAATAGGCCAAGACCTTGAACTACCCGTGACCCTGCCACACGGCGGGCGTAACGTGATCCGCTTTTCCCTGCCCGCAACAGAAGGAGAGCTGACCGATCGAAACAATGCTGCTGTCATCCAAATGAACGGTGTGCGCGACCGTCTACGGGTACTGCTGGTAAGTGGGGAGCCGCATGCAGGTGGGCGTACATGGCGCAATCTGCTCAAGTCCGACAGCTCCGTTGATCTGGTACATTTCACCATTCTGCGCCCGCCAGAGAAACAAGATGGCGTGCCAGTGTCCGAGCTGTCGTTGATCGCATTCCCTACGCGCGAGCTGTTCATGGAGAAGATCGACGATTTCGATCTAATCATCTTTGACCGCTACAAACGGCGCGGCATCCTGCCCTCTCTCTACCTTGAGAATATTGCACAATATGTGCGCGCAGGCGGTGCTGTGCTTGTCTCCGCTGGTCCCGACTTTGCCAGCGCCGACAGTCTGTTCCGCACACCCCTGGGCGCTGTCCTGCCTGCCACCCCCACTGCGCGGGTGATCGAGGAGCCGTTCCTGCCGCTGGTATCAGACCTTGGCAATCGCCATCCCGTCACGTCCGACTTGCCCCAAAACGGGGATTGGGGCCGCTGGCTGCGCCAGATTGATGTGACTGCCACCTCCGGTAATATTGTGATGACGGGTGTCGAGGATCGCCCACTTCTTATTCTTGACCGTGTCGAGGAGGGCCGCGTCGCACTGCTGGCGTCTGATCACGCATGGCTGTGGAACCGTGGATATGAGGGCGGCGGACCGCAGTTGGAATTGCTGCGCCGCTTGGCCCATTGGATGATGGGCGAGCCGGAGCTTGAGGAAGAGGCGCTGACAGCCAGTGCTGTTGGTCAAACCATGCGGATAGAGCGGCGCACGTTGAGTGAAGAGGTGCCGCCCCTGACCATCACCGGGCCAGATGGGACAGTTACCGAACTTCCACTCTCGCCTTCGGCACCCGGACGGTTCGAGACGACTTTCACAGGACCGGAAATCGGGCTGTACCGTTTAGAGAATGGTGAGCAGCTGAGTGTGATCGGCCTTGGCCCCGCAGCCCCGCGCGAGTTTGTCGAGACCATCGCAGATTCCGTAGCGTTAGAGCCTGTTATCACTGCAATGCGCGGCGGTGTGGTCCGTTTGGAAGACGGCCTGCCCAGCGTGCGCAATGTGCGTGCGGGTCGTCCTGCAGCGGGTCGCGGCTGGATCGGGCTGACGCCGCGCGCCGCCTATCAGACACGTGATGTGCGCCAAACACCAATTCTGCCCGCGTGGCTCGTGCTTTTGCTAAGTGCAGGTTTGATCACCGCGGCGTGGCTGCGTGAAGGTCGTCGTTAACGGCAATGATTATTCGCCCGTTACACAGTGGTGATTTTTCTGCGGCTCTCAGGCTCTACCGGATACTAACCCGCGATCCTGTTCCCGTAAGCGACAACAGCGCGGCATTTGACGCTGTACTGAACCACTCCGGCACTACCATTCTGGGGATGGAGCACGAGGGAGCGATCATCGCGATGACCACCCTGCATCTATTGCCCAATATGACCTCGGGTGGGCGACCTTATGCACTGGTCGAAAATGTCGTGACCGATCCAGAGCATCGCGGGCAAGGGGTCGGACGGCAGGTTCTCCAAGCCTGCATAGACCGCGCAAAATCAGAAAATGCATACAAGGTAATGCTCTTGACCGGCGAAGCACGTGGCGTGCGCGGGTTTTACGAAAAGCTTGGATTTTCAGGCCATCAAAAGCATGGCTTGGTCCTCCGCTTTTAAAGTAGGAAATGCGCCCAAAGCGGCAAAGCCAGCAGCGACAGCACAACCTGCCATGTCATTATATCCGCATAGAGGTCAGCATCGCCGCCCATCTGCTTGGCCACAATATAGCCATTGGAGGCAGCGGGTGCGGCGAAGACCAAAACACCCGCGAACATCTGCATACCCGACAAACCAATCCAAAACCCCAGCATCACAAAAATACCGGAAGCCAAAATGGGGCGCATGAAGGCCCCGAGGCAAACACGCCAATTCAATTGCGTCAGCCGCCGCAAGCTGATGCCAGCCCCCACAGCCATGAGGCCTACGCCCAACGCACCGCGCCCGATCATATCAAGCGCGTCAGCCAATGGCACGGGCAGCGACACACCGCTCAGGTTGAGCGCAAGGCCGATAACACAGGCCTGCACCAGAGGGTTGCGAGATAGAGTGTTGAGAACTTTGGAAACACTAGCCTTGGACGGGCCAAAGGCCGCTAGCACAACGATGCAAGTGATATTGATCAGGGGGATCAGAACCGCAATCGCCACAGCCATGAGCGCCAAACCACCGCTTAGAAACTGCTCGGCGGCGGCCAGGGCGACAAAAGCATTCCAGCGGATGCTCCCTTGAAACAGCGATGTGAACGCAGGATTGCCCAGCACCCCATTTGGCAACAGGCGCAACGAAAGAGCCAGCACCGTCATCACGCCAAGTGTTCCCACGAGGGCCAGTCCAAAACCGCCAAACCGCTCAAGTGACAGATCAGACTGCGCAATCGCAAGGATCAGCGTTGCAGGGATGAGGCCCCTGAATGAAAGCGTCTCAATCGCGGACCACCCAGCACGCGGGATGATCTCGCTCTTTGCCAAGCCGTAGCCAACAGCGAGGATCAACAGCAGAGGAAGGACAGAGAGGACAAGCGACATGTCAGAGCTGTGGCACCCGATCCCGTATTAGTCCAGCCGGATTTCCACACTATCACTGCGCCCCGCCGCATCCACAACAGAGATACGTGTGAAGCCAACACTCTCCAGCGCCAAGACGACATCGCGGCCCCGAAGCTGCGTCACCATTGGCATCCCGTCTACAAGAACGGTAAACGGTAACACCCCAGCGCGGAACTTGATCGGAACACCAAAACCGCTCCGCCTCAGCACAGCACCGTTGGGGGGAAACTCTACAGTGGGGCTGTTTGCATTAGCTGTGAATATAGACGCGCGGCTGTGGAATTCACGCAAGGGTTCTGGCAAATGGGCCGTACCAAGGATCAGCGCATCCGCAGGTGGAGGTGGCAAAGGAACACGGTCGGCGCTGATGCGGCCAAAGGCCTCAAACAGAATTGGCGCGGCAAGGGCCCCGCCGAAAGCGCCCGGAACAGGTGTGCCATCGGGACGGCCCAGCCAGACGCCGATCACATGCTGTCCGTCAAATCCAATCGCCCATGCGTCGCGGTGGCCATAGGATGTACCGGTCTTATACGCGACCTGCCCCACCCCCGCCGCGACACCCGACGGAGGCGCAATGCCCGACAGAATATTCGTTACCTGCCACGCGGCGACGGGTGACATAAACTTTTGCGGAGCTACGGCAGGAACTTGCTGCTCTACATGAAGCGGGACCGCCTGCCCGCCCTGCGCGATCCCCGCATATAGCTGAACCAAGTCTGTGAGCCGCAGACCGACGCCGCCCAGAGCAACGGCCAAGCCTGCTGCACCCGCAGGAAGTTCCGGGTGTGTCCCCGCGCGGCGCAGTCCTGACATGAGCCGCGCTGCCCCAAGCTCATGCGTGAGAAGCACGGGCGGAATATTGAGCGATAGAGTAAGGGCATCGCGCACCGTGAGCATACCGCGAAACTGTCCGTCGAAATTTTGGGGCGCATAGCTGCCGAAGGCGACGGGAGCATCGTTGATCAACGTATCGGGATGTACCAACCCTTCATCAAACGCGAGACCGTAGACCAACGGTTTGAGCGTGGAGCCGGGGGAGCGGAGTGCCGCAGTCATATCCACAAACCCGAGCGCCCCGTCATCTGAAGAGAATGCAGGTGATCCTACATGCGCAAGAATGGCACCGGTCTGATGATCCGCGATCATGATCGCAGTCGAGACGCCGGACGCTTGACCTGCTACCGCGCGACGGGCCAGTGCCTCCATGTGTTTTTGGAGCTCTGCGCTGATCGTTGTGTCATGTCTTCTTTTATCTGGCGCACTACGCCGCAGTGCGGCCGCCAGATGGGGGGCATTTTGGGGAAACCGCTGCATGCGGTGCGGGACGTCTGCTTGTCTGTTGTCGGGGTCCAGCCCTAGCCGTTTCAGTACACGCAGACGTGCGGCGCGCGCCACATCGGGATGGCGATCCGGCCTTCTGCTTTCAGGTGATTGCGGCAAGGCAATCAGTAGCGCGGCCTCTGCCTGAGTGAGGCGGCGCGGCTCTCTTCCGAACCACGCATAGCTCGCTGCGCGCAGCCCTTCGACAGCGCCGCCATATGGTGCGTGGTGCAGATAGAGGGTCAAAATTTCATTCTTGGTCAAGCGCCGCTCAAGCGCCAGCGCCACCCGCATTTGCCGCAGCTTGCCCGCACCACTGCCCGTGCCGGAGTTCTCCAGCAATCGCGCCACCTGCATGGTCAGCGTCGACGCGCCCGAAACGACACGGCCATGCCACATCGCCTGTCCTGCCGCTCGGACCAGCGCCCGCAAATCTACTCCGTTGTGTTCAAAGAACCGCTTGTCCTCATAGGCGATGAGCATTGCGACAAACTGCGGGTCGGCCTGCTCCAACCTAAGCGCCAAGCGCATCCTCCCGTCCTCAACGGCAAAGGCACGCAGAAGGGTGCCATCCCCCGCGCGGACTTCTGCCCCGACCTCTGACAGCACTGGAGGGAGCTCTGTCTCGTCGATCCAGGCGTCCATCCTGTCACGGGCATAATCCCCGAGGCCAAAGACCAGAGCGCACAGCGTCAGAGCGTAGGCAATGCGCCTCATGGCGTGACGGTCAGGCGTGATGTAGCCGTGTTGGCCCGGTATTCGGGGCGGTACATATCGGAGACCAACGCTGCGGGGTGGTGGTACTCACCCGGACTGATCGCACGCACGACATAGGCCAGTTGGAACGTGCCCGCCCCCTCATGGTCCACGGCTGCTAAGAAGCGATCGCTGCGAAACTCGACGTTCTGGGGCTGTGCGACTTCGAGCCAGTCCAGCGCCTTGACGGAGCCACTGCGCAGCAGGTTTGGATTGTCGATCTCGAATCCACCCGGTAGCGGATCATCGATCATGAGACGCGCACCGATTTCCTCAAACGATTGCACCTCCAATACCGCCACCAGCCGTGTGCCAGACGCGACAGGGCCGGTCACCTCGGCTCCCTCCATCGTGAAATACCGCCGAGTGAGAGCATAGCCATAGCCGCCAGCATCTGGTGCGACATCCGGCACCCCAAACGCGGTAAGTGTCATCGTGGTGGGAGCAGTGGATGTGTTGCTGATCATCCTTGTCACCGGACTACGGTCAGTGATCTCGCGCACAACGGGTCCGCTGACGGGCTCACCATCCACCGTAAGCTGTGCACCCGATGTTGTGCGCCCGAGTGCATGCGCTGCCAACACGACCTGCGCCGCTTCTTGGGTGGAGAGGTCGCGCCCCTGCGTCTGCAACGATTGTGTGAGGCTGCCCAGATCAATAGCGTTACTCCCCGCCTCTGCTGCGAGGGTCAGCACGGCTGCGCGATCCCGAAAGCCGCTGCCGAAATCATCGCGCCACTGATTGCGATCCGGCGATGTCAGAAGCAAGGCACCCGCGCGCGCAAACAACCTGTCTGCACGTACCGGATCACCATATGCTGCAAGGGCCGCGCCAAGCTGTGCAGCAGCCATGGGCGTGGCAAAAGCCTCTGCCTTGGTATCCGCATAATAGCGCAAGTCACCCATCTGGGCCGCCCCCGCGCGGGCCAACACCAGCAAAGCATAGGCAATATCCTCGCCTCCGCTGTCAAAGTCGGGGGCAAAGTTGACCCTGTTGCGCAGATTATCAAACGCCAAGGCCAAGGCGCGCGGTGGAACGACATGCCCTTGCTCCTTTGCGCGCCACAAAAAATCACTGACATAAGCATCAAGCCAGAATGCACCCGTCTCTGCACGCCACATGCCAAACGCACCATTGGATGCTTGGCGTGCCAACACACGGTCAATGCCCTGCGCGATCTTTGCATCAATCTCGGGCAGTGTTCCCAATCCCGCATCCTGCGCGAGGTTGCTCATATAGAGCAGGGGGAGCGCACCAGACGTGACCTGTTCGGTACAGCCGTAAGGATAGCGATCCAATTGCTGTAGCAAGCCCGGCACATTAAGCCGAGATAACGGGCCAGCGGTAAGAGTAGCGCGCGCCGTGCCCATCTGAAATCCTGCGAGGACAGCGGCGTCAAACGTAAATGCCTCCCCCGCATCAAGCGTGAATTGTCGTGTCGTTGCGACTTCGGGGTCATTGATCCGCACTGGCATCCGCAGCACACGGCGCAACACCTCGCCATCGGACGTGGTCAGTTGAACGGTAATATCATGGTTCCCGATTTCGCGGGCCGTGAGTTCCAAAGGCAGGCGCAGCGTGCTTCCGTCACTAATGTTCACCTGCGCAGGAACAGCACCCATCGCAATGCCCGCATCTGCAAATACCTCGAGTGCCATGACGCCACTTGAACCACGGGTGTGGGTCATTTCCAGAAGCAATCGACTGCTGTCTTGGGGTGCCAACAATCGCGGGAGGCTGGCGGTGATCACAACCGGATCACGGGCGATGACATCGCTGGAGGTGCTCCCAACCGCGCTTTCAGACCATGCAACTGCCATCAGGCGGACGGTTCCGTTAAACGCAGGCCGCGTGACTTCGATCACAGTTCGCCCTTCAGCATCCAGCGTCACAGGGCCGCTGAAATAGGCCATGAGCGCCTCGGTCGGGGGCGGAGATTGGAGCTGCGCGGTTGCTGCCGCATCTCCGCCAGAGCGCACAGTGCCCATTGCTCCGCTGAGACCGTCAATGAGGCGTCCGTATACATCGCGCAGGCCCACGCCCAAACGCCGCTGGCCAAAATAATGCTGTGACGGGTCAGGGGTTTTGAAATCGGTGAGGTTAAGGATACCCACATCAATCGCCGCAAGAGTGACATATGCTGTTTCGCCCTCTGCCACACCGTCAACTTTGACCGGGACCTCGAACGTCCCCGCCTGTCCATCAATCTCAGCTGGCACATCCAAGGTAACGTCGAGCTGCTTGCCGTCCGGGCGGACAGCCGCATGGGCAAGACCAAGGCTGCGTGCCGGATTGAGGCCCGCCTCGATATCCATGGGCCGGATCACCGAAGCGGAGACATAGGCACTGCTGCCCCACTCTTCGGTGACGGGCAGAGGGAGCCTATTCTCGCCTTCCTGCACCTGTATGCTGCGCTGTTCAATAACGCGATTGGACAGAACAGAGATCATGGCCACACCATCAGACGGGGCGACGATACGAAGCTGTGCTGTGTCACCGACGCCATAACTTTCGCGGTCCAGGGAGACCGCCAGAAAATCGGGCGTGGCAGACGCGTCATCACCACCGTACCAGCCCGACGCAACCGTGACCGACGAAGCAGCGAACGGTGCGCTTAGCTGCTCGACCACCAGCTCGTATTGGCCCCATTCGGTCGGCTGTGACAGCACTGTAGGGTCTGGCTGCAAAGTCAGATCGCCCGTACCCAAACGGATGCGCCGCGTGATCGGTTCCCACGCCCAACTGCCGCCGTTTTGATACCACTGATATCGTGTCTCGATTCGGTTAAAGGTCCAACGAACGGGCATCTCGCCACCTGTTGCGATTAGAGAGAATTGCGCGTCGCTCCCTTCGCTAAGGACATCCTCAAAGTTTGGCTTGATCCCGATTATTGCTCCTTGCAACGTCAGTGCGCGGGAGGTGCGGCGCTCCACCGGACGGCCCGATCCCTCAGCAATGCGCGCCACAATTGCTAACTCCAACGGTTGGCTTGGAACCTCATCTACGTTCGGCATCTTGAGCGGCAGGGCCGCTTCTCCACGCGCGTCGGTGCGCACCGGATCAAAGTAGGCTGTACGCGCATCAAACCGCTCGTCATGGCGACCGAATAAATATCCATCATGGGTCTCGATGGTGCGGGTCGTGCGCAGGCGGACCTCCCCCTCGATAGGCAGATCGCCTGCAGGGGCACCGAACAAGTAGCGCGCTGAAATTTCCAACGGCGGTGTATCACCAAGGCGCACGGGCGCATCGCTAAGCGCCATATCAAATTCAATCCGGTCAGGCAGGAAATCCTCAACCAGTACGGTTTGCGAGGCCAGCGGCCCTTGTGCCGGATCAGCAATCACATCCAGCCGCCATGCTCCGCGTGGGACCTCCGATCCAATGGGTAGGGCAAAGACATGACCCCCAGCCACAGGATTAGCAGTGAGCGTTCTACTGTATTCCGCCCCGTCAGGGCGCTTGAGCACGGCAACCAACGGCAGTTCATTTATCGCACGGCCTTGCGCGTCTCGGGTCAGCACAGTGGCAAAAATCGTCTCGCCCACGCGGTAGGCACCCCTATCTGTGGTCAGGTAGGTGTCAATCGGGGGCGCAGGGGGCAGTCCTTCCACACCGCGATCCGACAGATCAAATGCAGGGTCGGAGAGCGACAGGAACGCGGCATCGCCATTCTCGTCCAGCGCCATGAGGAGCGCGGGGGCAGCAGAGCCACTGCCCTGGGTCAGACCACTTGGGAAATGCGCGCGGCCTTGAGGGTCGGTCACCACCTCTCCAAGCACTGCGTTTGCGCGCGATATCAGGGAAAGTGTCACGCCGCCGCGTGCCTTTGCATCGCCCAAGCCCAGCACAGTTGCATGCAAGCCATCCGTACCGGACATGGTGCTGAGGCCCAGATCTGTGAGAATAAACCACTGCGTTGCGGCAGGAGTGTCATAAGGGTCTGCGCCTTTGATCCCTGCGGTGAGTGCGTAAATCCCCGGCGGCTGATCTTTCAAAGCTTCCGCCAAAGGAAGCCGTGTCGTCATCGCCGTGTTAAGCGTATTCTGGACAACCCCCGTTCCCTCCCAGACGTCCTGAGCAATAGTGGCCGAAAATGCGTCGTCCTGATATTTGCTCAGCGGTTTGCCAAAATAACTGTCTTGCATCGCGCGCAGCAGATTACGGTCACTGATACGGCGCAGCTTGAGCGTGACGGTATCGGCATTCACAGTCTCGACAGGCAATGCCGCCTCTGATCCGCGCGGCAGGACATAGGCCCGCCCCGTAAACCGAACAGATGGATCGCGGTCGCGCACATATTGCGTCACGGTCACGTCCTTGTGCAGCCGCTCGCCACTTGCCGCAGGCAAGCCCGCGCGGAAAGTCGCTGTGTAGCGGGTGCCAAATGTTACGCCGTCAATGCACAGAGTTTGACTGTCCGCCTCAACCACAAGCTTTGGATCCTCCAAGCGTACGAAAGGGTCATAATCTGTTCCCGCCGTAGCCAGCTTTTCGGAGAATTCAACACAGATGCGCGGACGCGCGCTGTTATTATCAACGCGGGTGTTGGTGATGCGGAAACCATATTTACCAATTGCCTTATCCAGTGCCACCGCGAGTTCCGGACGTGTCTCAAGCGTTGTGGCAAGGCGCAGTGGTGCGATCATCTCGCGCCCCCTGCCGTTCACCTCAAAGGCGCGGGCCATAAGATCAAGCGCGGTAACCTGCTCCGTCTTCGTCTGGGCGCGCAGGTAGGCATTTATTGCAGCGGGGAGCGCTTCTCCGGAAAGACGCCGCGCAAGGTCGCGAGCGGTGTCGCCACGCGGTCGCAGCCCCAACCACGCCATACGCGCCCACAGATCACCACTGTCCGTCAAAGCAACAACTTGACCCGCCCAGCGCGCAGCTGCGCCCACGTCACTACGCCCGATTGCCGCATCCAGCGCCGCGATGATGTCAGACGCCGATGCACCATTCAGCGGATTCCGCTCTGCATTGGTCTCAACCAGTGCTTTGGCGGCGCTCCAATCGGCTTGTTTCAAGAATCCAAGGCTGTTCTGACGCGCTTCAGCCAACGATTGAACCTGCGGACTTGTCAGAGTTTTCCGCGCTGATATGGCCCCCTCGAAGAATTGTTCTTGGGTTATGGCAGCTTTCGGAAAACACGCATTTGAGCGGCTGTTAAAGGTGAATGCAGCACATTCGGATTGGGCAGAGCACGCCCGCGCGCAAGCTTCGCGTGTCGTCTCAAATTGGGGCACCAGATCGGCCCCATAGAAATCTACATCCCTGCTGTAGATGTACCGATGCTCTGGCATGGCTTGCTGCGCTAATGCACCAGTGACACAGGCGGCCAGCCAGAACGCCATACCCACAATCCACATCAAAATACGCATAACAGAATCCTCTTAATATAATGCTCCCAGAGTGCCATGCGGTGACGGGCGCAGGCAAGGTTGTTGGTTTTAAGACCATCTTTACCCGCAGTGCCGCAAAAGGGGGCTACACTGCGCGATCAATGAGGAATGGATGAGCTTACAGCAAAAACTCACCGAAGAGCGGCGAGGTCGTTTGGCGGCAGAACGAATGCTAGAGCTGAAGAAAGCAGAGCTGTTTGCAGCGAACCGCAAACTTGGCCGCAATACGCGCGAGCTGAGCGATGAGATTGTGGATACGCGCGCGCTGATGGAGAGCATGGGCGCGGAGAATAGGAAGGTCAAATCAGACCTGACTGCAGCACAAGAAAAGATCGCTGTGGTTGAGCGGCGATTGTGGCATTCCATTGAGACAATCAAGGACGGGTTTGCATTCTTTGACGGTGACAACCGGCTGATCATGGCAAACCAAGCCTATCTGGCAGTTTTCGAGGGGCTTGAAGTCATTCAGACGGGGGTCAATTTCGTGACCATCCTTCAGGCCCTTACGGATGAAGGGATTGTCGATCTGGGCGGGATGGAACCTACGGCATGGCGGCAGCGCATGCTCACCCGTTTTCAGATGCGTCATCCCGAGCCAGAGGTGATTCAGCTGTGGAATGGTAGCTACATTAAGATGATCGACCAGCGCGGCCCGGGTGGGGATGTCGTCTCCCTCGGTCTCGATATATCGACAACTGTGAAATATCAGCGTGAACTGGACGCTGCGCGTGAACTTGCTGAATCTGCAAACCGTGCAAAGTCAGCGTTCCTTGCCAATATGAGCCACGAAATCCGCACCCCGATGAATGGCGTCGTTGGCATGGCGGAGCTGTTGGACGATACGCTGCTAAGTGAAGAGCAGCGGCTTTATGTCCAGACGATCAAGAACTCTGGCGAAGCGCTTTTGGTGATCATCAACGACGTTCTGGATTATTCCAAGATCGAGGCGGACCGTCTCGAATTGACAACTGCGCCGTTTGACCTTGAGCGCGCCTGTCAGGAGGTCATCATGTTGCTGCAACCGATGGCCCGCGAAAAAGGGTTGGAGCTGTTACTCGATTACGATCTGTTCCTACCAACCGATCTGATGGGAGATGCGGGGCGTGTCCGGCAGGTCCTCACTAACCTTATTGGAAACGCGGTCAAATTTACGACCCATGGGCATGTTCTAATTCGTGTGACAGGCGTTGCCGACGCGACAATAGGCTGCGTAACGGTTCACATCGCAGTTGAAGATACGGGTATCGGCATCCCCGCACATATGACTGATCACATCTTTGGCGAATTCAACCAGGTTGAGAACGAGCGGAACCGGCAGTTCGATGGCACCGGACTCGGCCTCACGATTACCAAGCGGTTGGTCGAGCTGATGAAAGGCGAAATCTGGGTCACTTCCGAGGAGGGGGTTGGCTCCTGCTTTGGCTTCAAGATGCAGATGCAGGCGAATGGCGAGATTGACACCGCTTATCCTACCTTGCCGCGTCAAATGCGGCGCGTGATGGTTGTCGATGACATGCCCGCCAACCGCGCGATATTGGAGCGGCAGCTCGCACAACTTCGTTTGCAGACGGTTGGTGTTGCAAATACCGCAGCGGCACTGGCAGCGTTAGATGATACTGTTGATCTAATTTTGACTGATCACAAATTGCCCAACGTGAATGCGCTCACCCTCGCGGAAGGTCTGAAAGAGCGGGGCAGCAGTGTGCCTTTGTTATTGCTAAGCTCGAATTTGGTCGGTGTGAAGGAAAGCCCACTTTCTTCCACCTTTACCGGAATGCTGCAAAAGCCATTGCCACGCAACGCTCTGTTTAGCGCCTTAGAGAAGATTTCTCCTGTTGGTCAGAAATCTGAGCTTCCGGAGAAGCTCCGCAAAATGCGGGTACTCGCTGCAGAAGATAACCGGACCAACCAGCTTGTGTTTAGCAAGATGATAAAAGCCCTCAATATCACGCTGGAGTTTGCAGCCAACGGAGAGGAAGCAGTAGAAATGTACCAATCATTCAAGCCCGATCTGGTCTTCATGGACATCTCCATGCCCCGCATGGACGGCAAGCAAGCAACCCAGAAAATACGCGAGATTGAGGCGCACATCGGCGGCCATATCCCGATTGTAGCTATGACAGCGCATGCAATGCCCGATGATGACAAATCAATCCTGCAAGCGGGGCTGGATCACTACCTGACCAAGCCACTGCGCCGCGCCAAGATTGAGGAGCACGTGATGCTTGCCCAGCCCGCCGGAACCGAACCTCTCAAGGAGAGCGAGGTTCAGGACGCGGGGTAGGGGCGCAAAAACACCGGTGCGTCCGGTTTGGACAGCTCCGGCATGTGTTGGTATCCGCCCACGTCGAAATCGAGGATACCATCTGCCGTATCAATCCGCTTTTGCATCACAAATCGCGCCATCGCGCCGCGCGCTTTCTTGGCGTAAAAGCTGACAATTTTTGGACCTTTGCCATCACCCTTGTCTTCCATGAATTGCGGCGTGATCACACGTAGTTTGAGCGCCTTTAGATCAACAGCGCCAAAGTACTCCTGACTGGCACAGTTCACCAAAATGTCGCTGCCTGTCGACTTTGCCTGCGTGTTGAGTGCTTCGGACAATGCGCTGCCCCAATATTCATACAGATTCTTACCGCGTTCGGTTTTTAGCCTGCTGCCCATTTCCAGGCGGTACGGCTGGATCGCGTCAAGCGGGCGCAACACACCGTACAGCCCTGAAAGGATGCGCAGATGGTCCTGGGCAAACTCCATCTCGTCTGCGTCGAGGGTGCCAGCTTCCAATCCCTGATAGGTATCACCCGCAAAGGCCAATGCGGCAGGGCGTGTCAGATCGGTGTTTGGTGCCTCGACATACGACTGGAAACGGTCACGGTTCAGTGTGGCAAGGTTCTCACTAAGCGACATCAACGATTTCAGATCGCCCACGCTCAGCTCGCGCGCGGCTTCAACCAGCGTGCCCGCGTCATCCAGAAAATCAGGTGTGGACGCAGCCACATCACGTTCGGCCCAGTCCAGCTTTTTCGCAGGTGAAATCACAACAAGCATATCCGCTCCTCTTTATCCTAGATCAGTAACTAGTCCGCGCCCCGCAGCACGTCCAGAAATGCAGCGCCAAAACGCTCGGCCCGTTTGTCGCCCAATACCCGCTCAATCGAGCCTGCATCGGCGTTGTGCAGTTGCGCGACCTTCGCCAACAGAGAGGCGGAGCAACTGAGCGGCTTTTCCGTGCCCAGTGCACCGCGTGAAAGCTGCGCCTGTGTTTCCAATAGTTGATCATAGAGATCACCAGCACCGCGCCCTGCCAGCTTGCGCCGTTGAGGGTGCATCATCTCGGCCTCACCGTTGATCACCTCCAGAAATGCGGCACCGTAGCTCTCTAGCTTTTTGGCTCCAATACCGCTTACACCTGCCATCTGGTCAAGGTTGGCAGGCCGCGTTTCGGCCATCTCGATCAAGGTGCGGTCGGTGAAGATAATATAGGCAGGCACTTTTGCAGCTTCCGCCAGACCGCGCCGCTTGGCTTTGAGCGCGCTGAGCAATGGCGCATCTTCTTCGTTCACCATGGCCTTCACCGCCGGGCGTCGAGAAGTGCCCGCCGCCTTTATGCTGTCGCGGCGCAGAGTAATCTTTGCTTCATCCCGCAGGATGGGCAGGGCCGCATCGGTCATGCGCAGTGCGCCGTGGCGGGTCGGGTCAGGTCGAACCAGATCACGGCCCATCATTTGGCGAAACACGGCCTGCCATTCCGGTTTGGAATACTCGGTCCCGACACCGTAAGTGGGCAAGGATTGGTGACCACGCTGTTTAACCTTATCCGTCTCGTTGCCCAGAAGAATATCAATCAGATGGCCCGCGCCAAACCATTCCTCTGTGCGTAGCATGGCAGATAGCGCCTTGCGCACCGCCGTTGTGCCATCAAACGTATCGACAGGATTGTCGCACAGATCACAGCGGCCACAGGTGACCTCGCTCTCGTCAAAATACCCCAGCAGAGTTTTGCGGCGACATTCTAGTGCCTCGGCCAATCCCAACAGCGCATTGAGACGGCCATGATCCGCCGCGCGCCGTTCTGGCGGGGCCAACCCCTCATCAATCTGGGTGCGGCGCAGGCGAATGTCTTCGGGCCCAAACAACGTCAATGTCTCGGCTGGTGCACCATCACGACCTGCACGACCGATCTCCTGATAGTAAGATTCGATGCTTTTGGGCAGGTCGGCATGGGCAACCCAACGGATGTCGGGTTTGTCGATACCCATCCCAAACGCAACTGTCGCTGCCACGATCAGCCCGTCTTCTTGTTGAAACTTCCGCTCCGCAATCCGGCGATCCTCCGCTTCCATACCACCGTGGTAGTGGATCGCGGTTTGCCCCGCATCGTTAAGTGCCTTTGCGATGCCTTCCGTCTTGGCCCGCGTGCCACAATAAACGATGCCGGATTGGCCACGCCGCGCGGCGGCGAAGTTCAGGATTTGATTACGCGGTGAGTTTTTCGCAGCAAACATCAGATGGATATTAGGTCGGTCAAAGCCGCCCAAAAAGCTACGCGGCGGAGTGCCCTCAAACAGTTTTTGAATAATCTCGTCGCGTGTTTCCGCGTCCGCAGTGGCGGTAAAGGCGGCAAGCGGCACGTCCAAAGCACGCTTCAACTCGCCGATACGCAAATAATCAGGGCGGAAATCATGGCCCCATTGGCTGACGCAGTGCGCTTCATCCACCGCGATCATCTTAACGCCTACACGCTTGAGCATCCCCATGACCGAACCAGCGGCGAGCCGTTCAGGCGCCATATAGAGAAGTTTGAGCGTACCCGCCTCAAGCCCTTCCCAAACCGCATCCGTTTCTTCGGGGGTATTACCGGAGGTTAGCGCACCGGCACCCACACCCAATTCCTGCAAAGCGCGGACCTGATCACGCATTAGGGCGATGAGGGGCGAGATCACAACAGTGACCCCTTCTCGCATCAGCGCAGGGAGCTGAAAGCACAGGGATTTCCCGCCACCCGTGGGCATTATGGCCAGCACGTTTTCCCCTGCGGTCACGGCCTCCACGATCTCTTCTTGTCCGGGGCGAAACCCGTCAAAGCCGAATACATCTTTTAGCAGCGGGGCAGCGCCGGACATAAGAAAACCTGAGTGTTGGGAAATCAGCTTTTTCAGAGTCACATATCAATCGGTGAGGGGCAAGAGCTTGTCAGCCCGATGCGCCCCTTTTTAACGCCAGAAATGTTGTGGCCTTAGTAAAACAGCGCCGCGTTGTTGGTCAGAACAATCCGCGCAATGGCCACACCGATCAGCACGGCCAGCGGGGCAAGATCAAGGCCGCCCATATTGGGCAGCACTCGGCGGATCGGGGCATAAATCGGCTCTAACAAACGATTAATACCGTACCAGATTTGCGCAACCAACGGCTGGCGCGTGTTGAGTACTTGAAAATTGATCAGCCAGGACATCACCACATGGGCGATGATGAAAAACCACAAGATGTTCAGCAAAAGCATCAGAATCATAAAGATTGAGGTCACAGGCGGTCGTCCTTTTTCAAAGCGTGTAGGACGCAGTTAAGCTTGCTGTGCAAAAAGGACAAGGGTGCCGCGAGGTTCGTGGTTGACGCAGCGCTTCGATGCGTCAATTCAATGGCCAAAGGAGTCCTGCCGTGTTTCCCTTCTTCCGCCTCATTAAAGATGTCACTTTGGCCAGCCGCCAGCCTCCGCTCGAAAACCTGACAGACGTTCATGTGTCACAGCATATTTGCTGGCCGCAGGATCTCGATATTTTCTTGGAGCTTAATAACGGGCGCGCTTTGACACTGTATGATTTGGGGCGCATTGCGATGGCCCAGCGCGGGGGTCTAGTGGCGGTTCTCAAACGTGAGCGATGGGGCTTAACGATGGCTGGCTCCCATGTAAGGTTCCGCCGGCGCATCCGTGGCTTTGAGCGATTTGAAGTGCGTAGCCGGGCCGTCTGCTGGGATGACAAATTTATCTATATCGAGCAGTCCATGTGGAAACGCGATGGAGAATGTGCAAGCCATGTTCTGTACCGCTCTGCTGTGACAGATGAGAACGGGATCATCGGTACCGCAAGGGTATTGTCCGCCTTGGGAAAAGACGCCGCTTCCCCGGATATGCCCGAATGGATTGCCCACTGGACCCGCGCCGAAAGTGCGCGCCCTTGGCCACCAATGCAGGACTGAAAAGGTCCCGCAGAAAAAGCACTTCTTGCACGAACTCATGCGGCCTGTTCTATCATGATCCAAACGGGGAGAATGCTGAATGTCAGTGGTGTCAAAGCGCAAGCGTATCTGGGGCTGGTACTTTTTTGATTGGGCCAGCCAGCCGTATAACACACTGCTACTTACATTCATCTTCGGGCCGTATTTCACCGGCACAGTGACCGCTAATCTGATCGCAGAGGGCATGGCCGACGGTGCTGCGCGTGCGCAGGCTCAGGCCTATTGGGGGTGGGGGCTTGCTGCTGCAGGAATTTGCATCGCGGTTTTGGCCCCCATCCTTGGAGCGATCGCTGATAATTCAGGGCGCAAGCTGCCTTGGATATGGCTCTTTTCGATCATGTATTTTGTGGGTTCGGGCGCGCTCTGGTGGACCGCACCACAAGATTTCTCGATCGTATGGGCGCTGTTCTTCTTTGGCATCGGCCTCATCGGGATGGAATTTGCGACAATTTTCACAAATTCCTATCTGCCTGATCTGGACGATGACCCCGCAGAGCTAGGGCGCATTTCTGGCTCTGGATGGGGTTTTGGGTATGTCGGCGGCGTGTTGGCCTTGGCCATCATGATCGCACTGTTTCAAGCAACGCCAAGCGGAAGAACGCTCGTCGGGCTTGAACCGCTGTTCGGGCTTGATACCGCAACAAAGGCCGACACCCGCATTGTTGGACCGCTTGCTGCGGTCTGGTTTGCGGTCTTTATGGTTCCCTTCTTTCTTTACACCCGCGATACGCTTCAAACAGGTGCGAGCCGCTTGCCAATCTCGAAAAGCCTCCGTGATCTAATGACAACGCTCAAAGGACTGCCGCAGCATCCGTCGCTGATGGTGTATCTTGGCTCCTCGATGTTCTACCGGGACGCCCTCAACGGAATGTACACTTTTGGCGGCATCTACGCGCTTGGCGTATTAGGCTGGTCGATCACGCAAGTGGGTATATTCGGCATTATCGCGGCGATTTCGGGCGCCATCGCATGCTGGATTTCGGGGCGCATGGACCGCCGCTTTGGGCCTATGCCCGTGATTGTATTTTGCGTTGTGACACTCACCTGCGTCGCGTTGCTGGTCGTGATGATCACGCCCACATCGATTCTCGGGATCCCGATTGCTGAAGGCTCTGCACTGCCCGATATTACGTTCTTTATCGCAGGTGCGATGATTGGTGCGGCGGGCGGCGCACTCCAAGCATCGTCGCGCAACATGCTCACGCGGCAGGCGAACCCTGAGCGGATTACCGAAGGTTTCGGCCTTTACGCGCTGTCAGGTAAGGCTACCTCGTTTTTGGCGCCCGCTCTCATCGCGTTTACAAGTCAAGTCACAGGCAGCCAGCGTTTGGGCGTTAGTCCGGTTGTGGGGCTGTTCATCATAGGACTCATTCTGTTAATCTGGGTGAAACCAAAAGGGGACTTCTCCAAATGAAGATTAGAAAACTCCTGACTATCGCTGCTTTGGGCATGCTCGCCGCAAGCTGTGGCGGCGCGCGTGATATCAGCGGCTCCAAAGCTCAGAAGGCCGAACTGCCCACCATTGGTGAGTTAGCCGGACCGCTGGCAAATGTTCAGGCGAAAAAACTGTTCGGGACCAAATCCTCTGGCACTGGCCAATCCCCTGCCCCCTTCGGAAGCTACGCAAAAGGGTGCTTGGCAGGCGGAATGCAACTGGCTGAATCCGGTCCCACATGGCAGGCGATGCGGCTTTCACGCGGCCGCAACTGGGGCCACCCCGAGCTGATTGATATGGTCACCAAGCTGAGCCAGTTTGCTGCCCAGCAGCCCGGTTGGAATGGTCTGTACATCGGCGATATGAGTCAGCCTCGTGGCGGTCCGATGCTGACGGGACACCGCAGTCACCAAATTGGGCTGGACGCTGACATCTGGATGTTGCCGCCCAATTCTTTGAGCCTGACGCGCAAACAACGTGAGAACATCTCCTCGATCTCGACCCGCCGTGCGAGTGGTGCCTATGTGAATAATTCGTGGACGCGGCCCCACCATGAGATCATCAAAGCAGCAGCTAAGGACCCGCGCGTTGCGCGTATTTTTGTGTTCCCCGGCGCAAAGGTTCAAATGTGCGATGATGAGCGTGGCAACCGCGCGTACCTCAACAAAATTCGCCCATGGTACGGGCACCATTACCATTTTCATATTCGCCTCGCCTGCCCCAAGGGGGCGGCTAGCTGTCGTGATCAGAACCCACCCCCACGCGGCGATGGGTGTGACGATGCGCGCGAATGGCAGGCGAACATTCTTAATCCACCAAAGGCGAAGCCAAAGCCACAGTCAAAACCCAAGACAAAGCCAAAACCGCGCCGCGAACTCGTTTTGGCCGACCTCCCGGCACAGTGTAAATCCGTTCTCGATTCAAATTGATACGACTGACGGTAGCCCTGATCTGCCTGTGCGCAAGCGCATCGGCTGAGCCCTCACTGCAGTCTAATGGCACCATGCGCTGGAAGATTGATGCGCCATGGTTTGGCGGCTGGTCGGGAATTGAGGTTGGCGGTCAGGGCACGCAAATGACCGTAATCAGTGATCGTGGTCATCTGCTGGAGGCGTCGCTCCAACGCTCTAACGGGCGCCTGGTTGGTGTTGCTGTACAGAACGTCAAACGGCTGGGTAACTCATCTGGTGGCCGTTTGCCAAAGAAGGCCAGCGATGCAGAAGGTCTCGCGATTGGGCATGATGGCAGCGCTTATGTGTCTTTTGAGCATCGCCACCGGATCATGAAAGTCGACCTTGCGACAGGGCGCACCCGCGGCCAGATCAATCTTCCGTTTCAAGATACGATGGGAGAGAATTCGGGCGTTGAAGCGTTGGCAATCGGACCCGACGGGACGCTATACGCGCTAACCGAAGCGGCCCCTGAAAATGGGCAGCCCTTTTTGCTTTATACCTACTCGGACGGTCAGTGGCGGGTAAATGCGCGCATCCCTCAGCGCGGTCCTTTCGTACCTGTCGGCGCAGATATCGACGCGAAGGGGCGGCTGTGGCTGTTGGAGCGCACCGTGACCCCGCTCGGCTTTCGCAGTCGTGTGCGTCTGTTTGTGCTCGACCCTCGCAAAGCGCGTGAATACGTTCTGCTTACAACGATCCCTGCGCGTTATGACAATCTTGAAGGGATCAGCGTTTGGGAGGATGCGAGCGGCCAAATGCACCTCACAATGATATCGGATGACAATTTTCTCCGCATCCAACGCAACCAGATCGTTGAATACCTTGTCCGTGAATAGGGTTGCAGCCGCGTCCGAAGCGCCATAAAGAAAATCTGTCTGCGATATCCGCAGGCCAAGTCGCCGCACCCTTGCACAAAACGGTTTATATTATGACACGCACACATCTTCCTGGCATCATTGCCATGGCCGCCATCGTTGTGGCTTCCAACATTCTTGTTCAATTTCTCTATGGGAACTGGCTAACCTGGGGTGCATTTACGTACCCACTGGCCTTTCTTGTGACCGACATCATGAACCGCGTTTACGGCACAGCGGCTGCGCGCCGCGTGGTGCTGGCGGGCTTTGTTGTGGGCCTCCTCTGCTCACTTATCGGAACCCAGATCATGGGCGAATTTGGCCCATTGGTTACCGTGCGCATTGCAATCGGATCCGGCCTTGCCTTCCTAACTGCACAAATGCTGGACGTCGGCATCTTTGCCGCGCTGCGCGATGGCAAATGGTGGAAGGCACCGCTTGTTTCGACGCTCATCGGGAGCACAGTTGATACGGTAATCTTCTTTTCGATCGCCTTTTCGGGATCACTCTCGTTCATTCATGCGGGCACTGATGTTTCATGGGCGTCCGAGATCATGCCCATCCTTGGCACAGGCCCCGAGGCACCGCTTTGGGTTTCACTAGCCATAGCTGATTGGGCGGTAAAACTGACGCTGGCGTTAATAGCGCTGGTGCCGTTCAGGATCATCACTGCGCGACTGCGCGTCGCAGAATAAGCCGTCAGCCTGACCGAGGGTAGCGATCTCAGAAAACACTTTGCGTTTTGATGAAGTTGTGCCAACTTCGAAGTGAGTTCAACAAATGTAAAGGAGGTGATCTAGTGATTAGAAATGTGCTGGAGAAAGGTGTCGGAACAACTTTGGAGGTCGTTTGCTAGGGCAGCCCCTAGTTTACTTAAATCCGGAGCGGACCATCGGTCTTACCGATCCCACCTCCTAAACAATTCGATTGGGCCGTTCTGTTTCAGGGCGGCCCTTTTCGTATCTTTGAGCATCGGGCCTTCACCTTGGGCTATTGCACGCTATGATCTGCACCATGTTGCACATCACCGATACGATCATCATTCAAGATTGGGAACTCACCGAGAGCTTTATGCGGGCTTCTGGTCCTGGTGGGCAGAACGTGAATAAGGTGTCGTCTGCCGTCGAGCTGAGGTTTGAAGCGGCGACCTCACCCTCCCTTCCTGTTCCGGTAAAGAACAGGCTTAGACGCCTCGCGGGACGGCGCTGGACAAATGAGGGGGCGCTTGTCCTGCAATGTGACGAAACCCGTAGCCAAGCCCGCAATCGCGATTTGGTGCGCGCGCGTCTCAAAGAGCTGATCCAAAAGGCACTTGCGCCACCGAAGAGGCGGATTGCGACACGCCCGACACTTGGGTCCAAAAAGCGGCGCCTGAAAGCTAAAAAGGTGCGGGGCGAAGTGAAAGCGATGCGCGGGAAGGTTGATCCCGATTAACCACGACCGCGTTTCGCGGATGATATGGGATAAAGTTCATTAAAAGCTAAAGAAGCGTATTTCTTGACTGAGCGTATCGCTTTGGCGAGCCTTCGGTTCACTTGGACCGGTTACTCCACGGTGATCATCGTATTTGCACGACTGGCGTGCCAACCAAAACCAACGGGCGGTGTTCATTTTTGTTGAGCGATACTTCGATTAGGATTTCACCGCTTGGGAGCGCGTCGAGGTGCATCCACTCGCTATGAAGGCGGCCGAACTTGACTCCGTTTGCATAAAGATGCGCGTTCCCTTCAATGGCAACTTGGAGGTTGTAGCATGCCATCCGATCTTTGATCACTTTGATGTTCAGCTTGGGCACTGATGCGGCTTCGATTCCTAGGAAATCGTCATGAGACATAGCATGATCCATTGCCCTCTTGACCGATAGCTGCATGGTCCATTTTTTCATGACTCATCGCGGAGTGATCCATGTCAACATGCCGCCCGGCGGCACTATTATCATGCTCATTGAGTACGACGCTGTTTGAGGCGGTAACAACCACACCGCCACTAGCGCCAAAGACAAGACCAATTGCGAATATCATCAATGTGCGCATGGCGGCCTCCTCAGAATTGTCGCCTTTGCTCTTTATCCAAAAAATAGGCGGCGAAACGCCCTAGGATTACCCACGTGACAGGACCCACACCAAGGGGATGTGCAGCAAAAAATTCGGCGATTTCAGATGGTACCGGTCCGGCAATTGTGTAAGGCTGTGGCGCCCCAATCAAATGCGGTGCTGCAAGAAGGATTACTGCAACGCTCCAAAGCGGCCAAGTACGGCCAAAAGCAAAGAGCCACATTGCGATGCCCGCTGATGCGACCGTAGCAAACCACCAAAGCTGCCGCGCAGTAATATCCGCAGCAGCAATGCCTGGCACTTCTGGCGCAAGCGAAAATGCAGGCGCAAGAGCCGCTGTACGATTGGCGGAGTCGGCTTTCACTTCGGTTCTCATCAATCTTATTCTCATCATCAGAGCCGATGATGTTTTTGACTTATCCTGCCGGAAGCGTCATTCGGCGTAGCTGTTATCAACAATTCAAACACGCAAAGACACTGTTGCTCCTTAAAAGATGCAGAGTCGAAAGCGCTCGTGCAAAAAAATTCGGAAGTAATAGTTCATTAAGGAACTTCCTTTCTGGTCAATGCACCCCCAAACGCACATCATGGCGCAATGAAAACCGATCGCACTTTTACAGCTGTTCTATTGCTGCTTTGCGCACTGACGCTGTTTGATGCGATGGGATTGATCATCAAGCATCTTTCACCGCGGTACGGCGCGGCTGAGCTGTCTGCTTACCGCAATACGTTTGGTCTCATCCCGTCCCTGATTGTGCTGTATGCGTCCAAAGACTGGCACGCAAAGGGGCGCGTTTGGAAGTTACGTCAATGGCGCTTGGCCCTTGCTCGTGGAGTGATCCTGACGTTTGCACAGTTTTCGTTTTATCTGTCACTGGGGCTGCTAACCTTCGCCACAGCCTCGACGATCACTTACGCAAACTCGCTCTTTGCCGTGGCCCTTGCCACAGTTCTGTTGGCGGAGAAGGTGGGGTGGATCAGGTGGAGCGCTGTTTTGCTGGGATTTATTGGCGTGGTCTGGATTGTGAGGCCGGGTTCCGATACGTTTTCACCTGCCGCTTTGCTGCCTTTAGGCGCTGCGATGTGTTATGCGCTTGTCGGGGTGACCGCACGCATGATGGACGGGGATGTACCAACACCCCTCATTAATCTGTATTCCAGTATTGTGGCCTTGTTTGGGGCGATCATTCTCGCGCTCGTCACGGGTGGGTTCACACCGTTGGATCAGGCGACTGACATCTGGTGGCTTATCGCGATGGGTGGCTTTGGCGGCTCGGCGGTGCTGCTTCTCATCATGGCCTACCGCATGGCAGAGCAGAGCAATTTGGCACCGTTCAACTACTTCGGGATTCCCCTCGCGTTCTTGCTCGGCTGGTTCTTCTTTGATGAAGCTCCATGGGATGAACTTTTCCCAGGTGCGCTGCTCATCCTTGCCAGTGGTCTGCTGATCGTCTGGCGCGAACGGCGGCTCAACCGCGCCTAGCGCTTCTTGCGGCAATAGAGCTCTAATCGGTGATGCACGACCTCATACCCCAATTCGCGCGCAATTTCGTCTTGGAGTTGTTCGATTTTGTCGGACTGGAATTCAAGCACCTCGCCCGTATCTACGTCTAGAATGTGATCGTGGTGCTCCTCATGGGACGTCTCGAACCGTGCGCCACCGCCCTCGAAGGAATGGCGATGTACGACGCCCCCCTCTTCAAGCACGGACAATGTGCGGTACACTGTAGCAAGCGAGACCGTCGGCTCGATGCGTTTTGCTCGTTCATGCAGCTCGACAGCGTCGGGGTGATCATCGGCATCTGCCAATACGCCCAGCAATGCGATACGCTGGCGTGTAACGCGAATTCCCGCTTTACGCAGGGCGGCAGTCATTTTTTCGGTTCTATCAGTCTCGCTAACCATAATTCCCACCCTATTTTCGCATCAACTCACTATCTTTGAGAATCGTTATCATTCTTATTTACAGTTGTGAATAGTTCTCATAAGCATTCTGAAAATGCAATGTAATAGGATGAATCCGACCATGTCCAAGTTTGCCAGCTCTTCAAAGATTCTCGCCGCCGCTTGCGCCCTCTCGCTGATCAGCACTGCCGCGATTGCGCAGGACAAGTTCAAAGCCGTGACTACCTTTACCGTCATAGCCGATATGGCACGCAATGTGGCAGGGGATGCAGCGATTGTGGAAAGCATCACAAAACCGGGTGCGGAAATTCACGGATACTCCCCCACCCCGCGTGATATCATCCGTGCACAGGGCGCTGACTTGATCCTGTGGAATGGCCTGAACCTCGAGCTGTGGTTTGAGCAGTTTCTGTCCAATTTGAGCGATGTACCCTCTGCCACGCTCACCGACGGGATCGAACCGATGAGCATTACCGAGGGCGAATATGACGGCAAGCCGAACCCGCATGCGTGGATGGGTCTGAACAAAGCGCTGATCTATGTGGACAACATTCGCGACGCGTTCATCACCCATGACCCCGATAACGCAGATATATATCGCACCAATGCCGATGCCTATAAGGCCCAGATTAGCGCTGCGATTGAACCTCTGCGCGATGCCATCATCGCCCTGCCAGAGGAGCAACGCTGGCTCACAACCTGCGAGGGGGCCTTTAGTTATCTTATCCGCGATTTCGGGATGAAGGAGCTGTACCTCTGGCCGATGAATGCGGACCAGCAAGGGACGCCGCAACAGGTGCGTAAAGTGATTGATACCGTGCGGGAGAATAACATCCCCGCCGTGTTCTGCGAATCTACCGTGTCTCAGGCACCAGCCAAGCAGGTTGCACGAGAGACAGGCGCTGAATACGGTGGCGTCCTTTATGTAGACAGCCTTACGGAAGTGGACGGCCCGGTGCCAAGCTATCTGGACCTGCTGCGCGTCACATCCGAGACGATTGTTAAGGGTCTCACCGAATGAGCGAAGGCATCTCTGCACGCGATGTAACCGTCACCTACCGCAACGGGCATATTGCCCTGCGCGATGCGACATTTGAGATTCCCACAGGAACTATTACAGCGCTGGTTGGTGTAAACGGGGCGGGAAAATCGACCCTATTCAAGGCGATTATGGGATTTGTTCCTGCTGCCAAGGGTGAGATCACCGTGCTTGGCCTCCCTGTCAAAGAGGCGTTGAAGCGCAATATTGTGGCCTATGTTCCCCAGTCGGAGGAGGTCGATTGGTCCTTCCCCGTGCTGGTTGAGGATGTTGTGATGATGGGCCGCTATGGTCACATGGGGTTCTTTCGGCGTCCGAAAGCAGCCGATCATGCGGCAGTGAGCGATGCCCTGAAACGTGTAAACATGACTGAATTCCGCCACCGCCAGATCGGGGAGTTGTCCGGCGGCCAGCGCAAGCGGGTGTTTCTTGCCCGCGCCTTGGCACAAGAGGGTAAGGTAATCCTGCTGGATGAGCCATTCACCGGCGTCGATGTCCAGACCGAGGACCAGATTATCGATCTGTTGCGCGAAATGCGCGACGAGGGGCGGGTGATGCTTGTATCGACCCACAACCTTGGATCGGTGCCGGAGTTTTGCGACCGCACTGTCTTGGTCAAAGAAACCGTGATCGCCTATGGCACGACGGAGCAGACGTTTACGCATGACAACCTCGAACTCGCGTTTGGTGGTGTCCTGCGCCACTTCGTCATTGGCGGCGCGGACCTCCATGATGATGATGATGCCCGTACCATCCGCGTAATTACCGATGATGAACGCCCCTTTGTCGTTTATGCTGACGAGACCCAAAAGGAAGAGGCCAAGTGATAGAGACACTCCTGCTGCCTTTCACCTACGGCTATATGTTCAACGCAATGTGGGTGAGCGCACTGGTGGGCGGTGTCTGCGCCTTCCTGTCCGCTTATCTCATGCTCAAAGGCTGGTCGCTGATTGGCGACGCGCTGAGCCATTCCATCGTGCCCGGTGTGGCGGGTGCCTATATGCTGGGGCTACCCTTTGCTTTGGGAGCCTTTGCGGCCGGGGGGTTGGCCGCTGGTGCAATGCTGTTTCTCAACCAGCGCTCGGGGCTCAAGGAAGACACTATCATCGGCCTGATCTTCACCTCCTTCTTCGGGTTGGGCTTGTTCATGGTGTCGCTATCGCCCACGTCCGTCTCGGTACAAACCATTACCATGGGCAATATCCTTGCCATCACGCCCTCTGACACGCTGCAACTTGCGATTATCGGGTTTGTCACTCTGGCCGTGCTGCTGGCAAAATGGAAGGACTTGATGGTCACCTTCTTTGACGAGAACCACGCCCGCTCCATCGGCTTGAAACCTGACCTGCTCAAAGTGGTATTCTTCATGTTGTTATCGGCCTCCTGCGTAGCCGCATTGCAAACGGTTGGCGCGTTTCTTGTTATTGCGATGGTGGTGACACCGGGGGCTACAGCTTACCTGCTTACTGATCGCTTTCCGCGCCTTTTGGTCGTCAGCGTAGCAATTGGCGCGCTCACCTCGTTCTTTGGCGCCTACCTCAGCTTTTTCGTCGACGGAGCCACGGGCGGCATTATCGTGAGCTTGCAAACTGTGATCTTCCTGATTGCTTTCGTATTTGCGCCCAAACATGGCTACCTCTCTGCACGGCGCAGGGCACGCGAGGCATTGCTGCCATGATCGACACATTGCTCCAGCCGTTCCAGTTTGCGTTTATGCAGAACGCTTTTTTCATAATGCTTATGATCTCGGTACCGACCAGTTTGCTGTCGTGCTATCTGGTGCTCAAAGGGTGGTCGCTGATGGGCGATGCGATCAGCCATGCGGTCCTGCCGGGTGTTGTAGCGGCCTATGTCCTGGGTATCCCGCTCATCATCAGAGCGTTTTGTGCGGGTATGTTCTGTGCGCTGGCCACTGGATTTCTGTCCGAAAACAGCCGCGTGAAACAAGATACGGTGATGGGCATCGTTTTTTCCGGCATGTTCGGTTTTGGCATCGTGATGTACACAAAGATCAGCACCGATATGCACCTCGATCACATTCTGTTCGGCAACATGCTGGGCGTGGGGAGCGCTGATCTGTGGACAGCTGGCCTCATCTCGTTGTTCGTAGCAGTGATCGCTATTTCCAAGCAGCGCGATCTAATGCTGCACGCCTTTGACCCGATTCAGGCACAGGCGGTAGGGTTGCGCGTGGGCTGGTTGCACTATGGATTGCTCGCGCTGATCTCGCTCACAATTGTGGCGACACTCTCGGCGGTCGGGATTATCCTGTCTATTGGTCTGCTCATCGCACCCGGAGCGATTGCGTTTTTGCTGACCCAGCAGTTCTCGCGCATGCTGCCAATCGCTGTCGGCGTGACCATGATCTCAGGTGTGCTGGGCATCTATGCCAGCTTCTTTCTCGACAGCGCCCCTGCGCCCACGATCATCTTGATTCTAACAGCAATCTTTATTGCGGCGTTCATACGCTCCGGCATTGTCACGCGCCGCGCCTCGGCCAAGGGCTAGCGCGCGATATTCTCGGCTATCGCCTGTTTATAAAGCTGCCTGATCCGCTCCGTCACGGGGCGAGTACCATCTCCAATAAGCTTGCCGTCGATCTCGGACACCAGCGTTTGCGCGCCGAATGTGCCGGTTAGAAACGCCTCATCCGCGCCAATCGCCTCGTAGAGGGAGTAGTTCTTTTCAAATACGGGGATTCCGTCGGCTCGGCACAGGTCAATCACCTTTTGCCGCGTCACACCGTTCATGCAGTAGTCACCCGTCGAGGTCCAAACCTCTCCACGCCGCACGATAAAGAAGTTGCAGGCGTTGGTTGTGTTCACAAACCCATGCGGGTCGAGCATCAGCGCCTCGTCTGCTCCGGCCTGCTCTGCCTGAAGACAGGCGATGACACAGTTGAGCTTGGAATGGCTGTTGTATTTCGCATCCTGCGACATGGGCAATCCGCGCACCTGAGGGACGGTAGCAAGGCGGATACCTTGCGCGCTCAGCTTTTCCACAGGCTTGGAATGTTCCATAATGATGACCAAGGTCGGACCAGAGCGTGACAATGAAGGATGTTGGAACGGCTTTACCTTAACGCCGCGTGTCAGCATTAGGCGACAGTGCACATCGGTGGTCATGTTATTGGCCTCAGCCGTGAGGCGCAGCGCCTCAGCGATGCCCGCCTTGTCCATCCCTACATCCAGCGAGACCGCTTTGCAGGAGTTGAAGAAGCGGTCCATATGCTCGTCAAAGAACGCCCAAACGCCGTTATAGAGCCGCATCCCTTCCCACATGCCGTCGCCCAGCAGGAAACCACTGTCATAGACCGACACTGTTGCCTCGGCGCGCGGCTTCAGCTCCCCGTTGATGTAGATCAGAATATCTTGGTTACGGGCGTCTTCATCGGCCTCATGGGTCGTGGTCATACAAATACCTCCTGTGCGGTTTGCTCGCCCAAATCGAATACGCGTTTGTAGCGTTCAATCTCGTCCGCTGGTCCCATCGCCTTGTTCGGGTTGTCCGACAGCTTGACCGTTGGCGATCCATTCGCGCTCACCGCTTTGCAAACAAGGCTGAAGGGCGCGAGGGCATCGTCAGGCACCAGATTGCGGAAATCATTGGTGAGCAGCGTGCCCCAACCAAAGGAAATGGCCGTCTTGCCAGCGAACTGTGCATGCAGTTCCTTGATCTTGGCCACGTCGAGGCCATCACTGAAAATAATACGTTTGCCACGCGGGTCTTCGCCGCGGGACTTCCACCAGTCAATCGCTTGCCGTGCTGCTGTCGCAGGGTCGCCACTGTCGATGCGAATGCCGGTCCAACCCGCAAGCCAATCTGGCGCGTTGTCGAGAAACCCCTGAGTGCCGTAAGTGTCAGGCAAGATGATGCGCAGGTTTCCCTCATGCTCGTCATGCCAATCCTCGAGCACCTTATAGGGTGCTTGGTATAGCTCCTCGTCTGTCTCGGCCAAGGCAGCATAGACCATCGGTAGTTCATGGGCATTGGTGCCGATCGCCTCCAGCTCACGCTTCATGGCAATTTTACAGTTGGACGTTCCCGTGAATTTGGCCCCCAGACCCTCGTTCATCGCCTGCACACACCAGTCCTGCCAGAGAAAGCTGTGGCGGCGGCGCGTACCGAAGTCTGCAATCGACAGGTCAGGCACATCGCGCAACGCCTCTACCTTTTCCCACACGCGGGTCATGGCGCGGGCATACAGCACCTGAAGTTCAAACTTCTCCATATTACCCAAAACCGCACGCCCGCGAAGCTCCATCAAGACGGCCAGTGCAGGAATTTCCCAAAGCATGACCTCATGCCATTTACCCTCGAACGTCAGCTCGTATTGATCACCCTTCCGCTCAAGGTGGTAGGGCGGCAGGCGCAGGTTCTCGAACCACTCCATGAAATCGGGGCGAAACATCTGGCGCTTGCCGTAAAAGGTATTGCCGCGCAGCCATGTGGATTCGCCACGGCTCAGGCTTAGTGTGCGGATATGGTCGAGTTGCTCGCGCAGCTCTCCCTCGTCGATGAGCTTGGCCAGCGGGATATGCTTGGACCGATTAATCAGACTGAATGTGACTTGCGTGTCCGGCTTATTGCGGAAAATGGACTGGCACATCAATAACTTGTAAAAGTCAGTGTCGATGAGCGACCGCACAATCGGGTCGATCCTCCATTTGTGGTTCCAAACGCGGGTGGCGATATCAACCATTGTGCAATCTCCGTAAGGGCCGCTGTTTTTGTGGCCTATGCTGCGTGAGGGGGCAAGTGGTTAGTCTAAAGTGACGCCTGCGCCCGACATCGAATTTTTCGCCTCGGCCAGTGATCCATTGAGATCAATCGCACGGCACAGGTTTGTGCGAACGTGGGTTTTAAAACCAAGCTGTGCCGCATCGACGGCGGAATAGTTCACGCAGAAATCCAGTGCTAGGCCAACCAGTGTCACCTCTGTGATGCCCCGCGTGCGCAGATAGCCTTCAAGACCGGTCGGCGTTTCGTGGTCATTCTCAAAGAACGCAGAATAGCTATCGATAGCGGGATTATAGCCTTTCCGAATGATTAAGTCGGCATGATCAGTCTCTAATAAGGGGTGAAATGCAGCACCATCCGTCCCTTGGATACAATGATCAGGCCATAGAACTTGCGGGCCATAGGGCATCTCAAGCATGTCATAAGGAGCCTTATCGGCATGCACGGAAGCAAAGGAGGAATGGCCCGCCGGATGCCAGTCTTGGGTGAGGATCACCGCATCAAACTCCCCCATGATCGCGTTAATGCCCACGACGATCTCGTCTCCTCCTGCAACAGCAAGTGCGCCACCGGGGCAAAAATCGTTCTGGACGTCGATAACAAGGAGCGCGTGCATGGGGCTATCTTTCTGCATGAATACAACTTGGGGACGGTTTTAACCCGCACCCCTCTTGCGCAACAACCCCTGTACGGCCTATTTGGCATCCCATGTATACCATTGCCGCCCTCTATCATTTCGCCCGATTTGACGATCCTGACGCGATGAAGCCGCCGTTGCTCACGTTTTGCGTGGAGCATGGGATCACTGGCACCCTGTTGCTCGCGCGCGAAGGGGTGAATGGAACCATCGCAGGGCCGTCGCAAGCGGCAGTGGATGCTGTGCTGGGCCATATACGCGCCCTGCCCGGTTGTGCTGAGTTAGAACATAAAATTTCACACGCTGGCCAGCCGCCGTTTGGCAAGATGAAGGTCAAGATCAAGCGTGAAATCGTGACCATGGGACAGCCTGATGTGGACCCGACCACCAGTGTTGGCAACTATGTGGACGCCGCAGACTGGAACGACCTAATCACCCGCGATGATGTTGCTGTGATCGACACACGCAATGACTATGAGGTGGCGATTGGCACGTTTAACGGCGCGATTGACCCGCAAACCGCCAGTTTTGGAGAGTTTCCTGCGTGGTGGGAGGCAAACAAGGATCGATTTCACAACAAAAAGATTGCGATGTTCTGTACCGGAGGTATCCGCTGTGAGAAATCCACCAACTATCTGCTCGGCCAAGGGGTAGAGGATGTCTATCACCTCAAGGGTGGCATCCTGAAATACCTCGAAGAAGTACCTGCCGCTCAGAGTACATGGTCCGGCTCCTGCTTTGTCTTTGATAACCGTGTGAGTGTGGAGCATGGGCTGAAACCTGGCCCGCATCTGCTGTGCCACGGCTGCCGTCGTCCGATTCTCCCCGCAGATACCGAGCGCGCGGGATATGAGGCGGGCGTGAGCTGTCATCATTGCATTGACGAGACGACAGAGGACGACAAGAACCGCTTCCGCGAGCGGCAAAAGCAGATGACATTGGCAAAGCGGCGCAAGTGGTAGTCTAGGCCATCGCCGCTTTTGGGATACGCGGACGGCTGCGCGAAATCAGCCACAGGATGATTGCGATATTCAGACCATTCCAGACGATTCCATTGACGAAGGCCAGCGTGTAAGAACCGCTCACATCATAGATTACGCCAGAGAGCCAACCGCCCAGCGCCATGCCCATGACCGTTGCCATTATGACAAAGCCGACGCGCGCTCCCGCCTCCTTGGCTGGCATGTATTCACGTACAATGAGCGCATAGCTTGGCACGATGCCTCCTTGGCTGAGGCCAAAGACCATGCTCACCAAATAGAGCGAAACCATCCCGCCCGCAGGGAGGTACAAAAAGAGCGCCAGACATTGCAGGATCGAGCCGATTAGAAGCGTTCGCACACCGCCCAAACGATCCGCAAGCAGTCCCGAAACGATACGGGATGCAACACCGCCCAATAGCATCAGCGAGAGCATTTGTGCACCAACAGCAGGCCCGTAGCCGAGGCCGACACACAACGCCACGATATGAACCTGCGGCATCGACATCGCCACGCAGCATCCGATGCCCGCAAGGCCCAGCAGATATTGCAGGGCGCGAGGCGACAAACCTGCCGATTTTGCATTGAGAACAGAAGCTTGCTCTGCCGCTGCATGCGCCTCGTCTGGAAGGGACCGGCGTAATGCGAAGGAAAGCGGGATCACGACTGCAAGCGTCACAGTTGCCAGAACCAGATAGACCGCACGCCAACCGCTGTCCTGAAGTACATTGGCCAACAGGATTGGCCAGATCGCGCCCGAGAGGTAGTTTCCAGACGCAGCCACGGCCACAGCAATGCCCCGCCTACGTACAAACCAATGCGAGATATCCGCAATCAAAGGACCAAACCCGATAGCCGAGGCAAAGCCGACCAGCAGCTGTGCCAATGACAACATCAACAAGGAGCTCGAGAGTGTCGCCAAGCCATAGCCCAGCGCCGTAAGGACAGCCGCAATCAGTAGCGATAAAGTAATCCCGAACCGATCTACTGCTCGGCCCAGCACATAGTTACCTGTACCGAACCCAATCATCGTGAAGGTGTAAGGGAGCGAGGCCATCGCGCGGCTGCCACCATACTCTGCCTCAACCGCAGGCATGATCACAATCATCGCCCACATACCCGCATTGATCACCGTTGCAATCAATAGGGTGAGGCCAAGACGGGTCCATGAGTAGCGGCTATCGGTGATCAAATTGTCCATGGCCCTGATGTGGCCGCGAAAAGGAACCGATTGCAAGATTAACCTACTGATAACCACCGTTTCGGGCATTAGCCGTTTGCTAACACCTCCTCCGCTATTGCTTGGGTCGGGTGAAAAAGAGGGGGTCGGTATGAGTGCGCAAGCAAACGTCAGACCAATCATTATTAAGCGTAAAAAGGTCATCAAAGGAGGTGGGCACCATGGTGGTGCCTGGAAAGTTGCCTATGCAGATTTCGTAACTGCGATGATGGCGTTCTTTATGCTGATGTGGCTGCTGAATGCGACGACGGAACAACAAAAGTCGGGATTGGCAGACTACTTTACGCCAACAATTCCCGTCGTGCAGAAATCTGGCGGTGGAAATGGCGCGTTTGGTGGGGACAGCATTTTTTCGGAGCAGACGTTGTCCCAGAATGGAACCGGAGCGTCGGTTAATCGAGTTTCGGCAGAAGATAAAGCGCGCGGCGCTACCGCGGAGGATACCGACGCGCAAAACGAAACCTTCGAGAGCCTGAATGAACTGCTGTTGGGTCATGGCGGTGAATCAAAGGTGATGGAAAATATGTTGGAGCACATCGTGACCCGCATTACCGATGAAGGGCTGGTGATCGAAATCTATTCCCATGACCGTTTGCAGATATTTGAGGGCGACAGCGCCACGCCGACACCCCTCTTGCGTGACCTCGCTACGTTGATTTCCCAAATCAGCAAGACCGTGACCAATGACATCGCAATCGGCGCGCATGTGCGGGCGCGGCCTCTTGTTTTGAAGGAAAACCCTGTTTGGGAATTATCCCAAGAACGCGCCACGCAAATGCGGCGGCTGATGGAGGGGCGTAGCATTAAGCCAGAGCGGATTCAGCGGATCACAGGCCATGCAGATCGCGAGCACGTTGTGCGCAATCCCATGGCGCTACGCAACGACAGATTGGAAATCGTGCTTTTGCGGGATGTTTCCTAACGCTGAAAATAGACTGCATTTTATCTGTTAGCCCGACATTAAAGTGTGTCGGGCTATGCCTTGTTCCAGCACAGATCGGCAAAGCAGAAAGGCGTGTCTATGACCATATCATCTTCGCTAAACGCAGGTGTTGCAGGGCTTCAATCCAATGCAACTCGGTTAGCCAGTATATCGGATAACATCGCAAACTCTTCAACTTTTGGGTACAGACGGGTCGAAACCAATTTCGAATCTATGGTAATTTCCGGTAACGGTGGGCGGTACTCCGCTGGCGGTGTACGCGCCGACACAACGCGACAGATTGATCAAGGCGGATCACTTGTTGCGACCTCAAATGCCACTGATCTTGCCGTACGCGGCCGCGGAATGCTGCCAGTTGGACGTGTATCGGACCTGAACGTAGGGAATGGCGATACCAACATGTTGCTTACCAGCACCGGGTCTTTCACCACGGATGCAGAAGGATACCTCACGACATCTTCAGGTCTCGTTCTACTTGGGTGGCCCGCGCAGCCAGACGGTTCAATTCCAACCTTTTCGCGCGATACGGATGAGGGGCTGGAGCCTATCCAAATCAATGTAAACCAACTCACGGGTGAACCCACAACTCGTATGACTCTTGGCATTAACCTACCTGCAACTGGGACGGTTGCAGGTAGTGCAGGAGAGGCCCAGCAACTTGCCGTCGAATACTACGGTAACCTTGGTACTTCGGAGAATGTGAATGTAACTTTCACACCAACGGTTCCAGCTTCGGGCGCGTCTAACGAATGGACAATGACATTAACCGATTCTGTGGACCCCGCTGTCACTATCGGAGAATATGTTCTTACGTTTGAAGACAATCGCACGGCTGGTGGGACGCTGGCATCAGTCACAACCGTCACAGGTGGTGCATATGACAATGCAACAGGCAATTTGATCGTAAATGTTGCAGGTGGCCCGATTGAAATCGACATTGGCGTTATTGGACAAAGCGATGCGCTTACACAACTTTCAGATACGTTCGCACCGGTTTCGATCACCAAGGATGGCTCCCCAGTGGGGAACATGACCAGCGTAAATGTGGATAGCAACGGATATGTCCATGCCACGTTTGACACTGGCGTGACTCGAACAATCTATCAGGTGCCGCTCGTAGACCTACCAAACCCGAACGGGATGGTGGCGCTGGATGGCCAAACCTATCAGCCTTCGGTGGACAGTGGTTCATTCTTCTTGTGGGATGCCAGCCAAGGGCCAACAGGTGATATAGTCGGTTACGCTCGTGAAGAATCCACCACGGATGTGGCGAATGAACTGACCGCGATGATCCAAACCCAACGGGCCTACTCTTCAAACGCGAAAGTAATCCAGACCGTGGA